>JAPUIN010000426.1 GCA_027297005.1 Acidobacteriota bacterium | reverse complement strand
TCGGTTCCACTCAACCCGGTACGATTCCAATCGCGTGGTCGAGGCGGGCCAGGAGCCTGTCCGGGTATTGCGCCGGGTCACGCGCTTGGGGCTGGCGAGGCGGAGACAAGGAGCGCGGAGGAGGTGATGGGGACCCATCGTCGACGACGCGCGACGCCGCAGGCGCCCGCAACCCCCATGCGCCCGGAGGTAACGGGCGGCGCGGGACCGTCTGCGTCGTCGCCGCTTCTTCGCGAAGGATCGCCATCGCGTCGTCGCGGCGCCTCGCATCCGGCGGCGCGGCGTCCCGAACGCGGCCCCACGCAATACCCGGACAGATTCCTAGTCGGCGGGAGGTGTGGCATCCCCTGCAGGGGGAGCCTCGGCCGGCTGTACTGCGTCGAGGATCTCCTGGAGGTGATACAGAATTCTGTCGAAGGTCGCAGCGTCGATGACCATCAGGAAATGGAGGGAGAGATCACGCACCGGGACACGCCCGGCAGGGTCCTTCGCTCCGAACAGCAGATGCTGTGAGAGGGTCGTCTCTTCCCCATCACCACGTTTGCCGCCGATGGTCAGATCGAGAACCGGCCGCGAGGCGAGCGCCGCCCGGAGCTGTTCTGGCGGCTCGTCGATGAAGCCGACCGCCCGCGCCGTCCCGAGTACGCGCACCAGGGCATCCACGATGTCGTCCGAGACGATGCCGCTGACCCGTCCGCTCGCCTCCCATTGACGATCCTCCATGCGCGCGAGGAGGACGGCCGCCTCCCCTGTGCGGGAGGCCGTCATCGTCTCGATGTCGTACTGGCTCATTCCCAGAAGATCCTTCCGACGCAGATCGAAAAGACGCGTCTGCACCTTGTCCCAGATGTCATCGGATACCTGCACGACAGGATCCCGGCCGCTGACACGAAGATAGCGTGCGTCCTCGGTGGCGGCGCCAAACTCGATGGTCCGCGGCTCCGACCAGCCTTCCTGAAGGACGGTCAGACGGGCGCTCGGGGGCTCCAGTCCGAAACGCTGCAGGTCCTCGGAGGTGGGCGACTCGGACACGAAGGCCATGGCGAGCAGTCTGTCGACCGCGCTCAGGAGCTCGGTCACCGTCGGTCCGTCCGCGGGCACCTGAACCGGTTCGACAATCTCCCAGCCGCTCTCGGGCTTTTCCAGCCTCACGCCCCCCCCGGCCCGCTCGATGGTCAGAAGATTCATTTTCCATGGGTCAAGGGGCAGGACGCTCTTGTCGCGCAGTCGCAAGAGGCGTTGATTAGCCAGGTCGCCGATCGAGGAGGTCACGACCCCGACCTCGTCTTCACCGGGCAGCAGGACGTAGATGGCGTCCCCGATCGGAGTGGCACTGCCGACTGCGATACTGAGCGGCTCCTGCGAAGATGCCAGCTCGACCGTCAGGGTGGCGCGCGGGCGGTCTAGACCGTACGACGCAAGGTCGTCTCCCGCCTCGATGCGCCGCTCGATCCGCGCGATCTCGAGTGATGACAGCAGGCTCTCGATCGCCTCGGCATCGGCCGGGGCGGAAAGCGGCTCGGCGATCCGGAACCCGCCCTCGTGCGAAGCGATCCGGATGCGCCCGTGGTCGTTCTCGATCGTCAGTGCCTCGAGATCGTGCCGCTCGAACGGGATCGGGCGCGCATGGTTCTCGTCGACGCGCTTTCGCTCGTCGCTGCCCCGATATTCGGCCAAATAGGCCCATGTGGAAAGACCGACGAGGAGGAGGAGAGCGACGAGCGGTCCCGGCCGGAGCTTCATGATCGCAGCCCTCAGAGCCGGCGGCGGCGGATCCAGACCGCGATCCCCGCGACCGCGATCGAGACCGGCATGACCACCACGATCGTCAGGAAGTAGTAAAGGATCTGCGACGATGTCAGCACGACGAGATGCGGCTGGGACGGTTTTGGCCGTATGGAGACCAACTCTTCCCTCTCCGCCAGCCAGGCGATCGCATTGAGGGCCAGATCACCGTTCCCCGTGGTGTTGAAGTATCCATTGGTGAGGAAATCTGAGTCACCGAACAGCACGATGCGGGCCTCGAGAGCCTCCCGGCGATCATCGGGAGGCCGGTCGTGGGCCTCCTCCCCATCGTCGGGAGCGCCGTCCCCTTCTGCGGGAGCGTCATCGGCCTTATTCTGGATCCTGCGGCTGGCCGCCGCCGCGACCACCATCGGTCCCTTCGTGTCCACCCCCTCGTCGTAAGTGATGTGCCCGCTCTCGACCTCCGACACGCTCGTTTCCCCCCAGGACGCCTCGGAGGTGCGCGCGAGGCGCGAGGCGGAAACCCCTTCGGGCAGTGTCGCGGCGATCTCGATTGAGGAAACGATCGGGTAGAACGTCTGATAATTGAAATTCCGGGTCACGTCATGGTGCGGATTGTAACCGGCGGCATCAATCACGGGCATGCGCGCATCGCCGCCGAAGAGCTGTGAGACCTTGTCGATGACGATATCTCCCTTCACGGTCAGTCCGAAGTCGCTCAGAATTCCTGACAGGCCCGGATCGGTGCCGGGATCGACCAGGACCAGGGCTCGCCCCCCCGCGTTCATGTAGTCGTTCACCATCCCGATCTGCTCCGGCAGAAACGGACGCTCGGGGCCGGCGATGACGAGAAGGCTGGCGTCCTCCGGCACGCCGGAGGTGAGCGCAAGCGGCGCCACTTGGTACTGCTGCTTCGTCAGCGCCTCCGCAAGCAGAGAGAGCCCTGTGCGCTCGCGCTCCTCCAGACTCCGCTCACCGTGCCCGCTCGTGACGTAGGCGACGATCTGCTCATCGCGGGTCACCTTGATCAGGGCGTTGGTGAGCGATTCCTCGTCGGTGTTCGTGGTGCGGCTCTCTCGTCCTCCGCTCTCAAATACGATGGTGCCGTAGTCACGGAGTTCGAAGCGCGCCGCCTCGCCAGGATTCTTGTCGGGATCGACGAAGCGCCAGGTGAGTTTTTCACTGTGGTAACGGTATTCCTCGACCAGCTCCTCGAGACGGCCGCGACCCGGCTCCCCCTCGCGATGGAAGGCGGTGGCGCGCACCTCGCCCGGCAGGGTTTCGAGGACGCTGATCGTCTGGGGGCTGAGAGAGAACGCCTTGTCCACGGTCATGTCGTAGCGGGCGTGGTGGCGTCCGGCGATAAAATTCACCAGCACCACGATTGCCGTCACCGCCAGGATGTACCCGGCGCTGGCTCCTGCCGCCCGGCCCCGCCGACCCTTCAGGATCAGGGCGACCCTCTTGCGGTCGAGGATGAGCCCCGACACGATGAGCGTCAGGCCGAAGAGGGCAATCGCAAGTGCGAGCAACCTTCGCTCCGGCACCATGGTCGTCAGGATGAAGCCGAGCACGAGCAGCAGGGCGCCCGTGCCGGCGCCATAGTCCCTGAAGATTCTCACGCGCGCATCCCCCTCAACGCCATTTCTGCGATTCCACGACCCGTTGCGTCAGGAAGAGCGACAGGAAAATGAACGTCGCGTAGAAAATGATGTGCCGGGTGTCGAGAATCCCCTTGCGGAAGTCCTCGAAGTGCTCGACCAGAGAGATCGAGCTCAACAGTTTCCCCAGGGACGGACCACCGAGGCCCCACCCGATGCCGGTCCAGATCCCGACCGTCAGGCGATCCAGCACCGTGCCGAGCGGCACCGTGATTGATTCGGACACAAAGCTGATGACCCAGAGAATCAACAGAACGCCGAACGTGCCGACGGCCGCGACGATCTGGTTCTCGGTCAGCGAGGAGATCAGCAGACCGACGCCGAGAAACGCCATGCCCATGAGCAGGATGCCGAGATATCCGACGAAAGCCGATCTCATGTCGGGCCGCGCATCGGTCGCCATGAGCAGGAACGGGTGTACGAGCGTTCCGGACAACATCAAGAAGAGCAGCCCGGTGGCGCCGAGGAACTTCCCCAGGACGACCTGGGCGCTGGTGATCGGGCAGGTAAACAGGAGCTCTGACGTTCCGGTGCGACGCTCCTCCGCCAGAAGACGCATCGACAACAAGGGGATCATCATCAGGAGCAGGAACCCCATGTTCCCGAAGATCGGTCGGATCACCATCGCGTTGACGTTCAGCTGTTGCCGGTAGAGCGGATTGCTGCCGTAACGCAGGCACGCGTCCGAGTAATAGATAAGGGCCGACCAGAAGATGTATCCGCTCAGCGCCAGGAAGACGCCGAGGACGACATAGGCCAGCGGGGAGGAGAAATAGGCACGGATCTCCCGTTGCGCGATCGCGAGGGTGTTCCTCATGACGCCTCCCCCTGGATGATGCGGATGAAGATCTCCTCGAGGCTCAGCGTCAACGGGCGCATCTCGTGGAGCCCCCACCCACCCTCCACACTCCGGCGGGCGATCTCCTCCCGTACGTCCCGATCCCCGGCGCTCTCGACCACGAAGGCGCCTTCCCCTCCCTCCTCCTGCACGACGTTGAGGACCCCGGGGATGGCGCGCAGTCCCCGCAGCGCTTCCGCGCCGGCGCGGGCCACACGCACCGCAACGCGCCTCGTCCTCTGCCCGCGCGCGGCCAGCGCCTCGAGAGTGTCCTCTGCAGCAATCTTCCCCTCATTGATGATCAGAACCCGATCGCAGGTCATCGTCACCTCGGCCAGAATGTGGGTGGAGAGGATGACCGTGTGGTCGCCGGCAAACCCCTTAATCAACTGCCGGATGTCGCGGATCTGAGACGGGTCGAGACCGACGGTCGGCTCGTCCAGGATGAGCACATCGGGCTCGTGCAGGATCGCCTGCGCCAGCCCGACACGTTGCCGAAAACCCTTCGACAGAAGACCGATCGGACGGCCAGACACGTTGGTGAGGCCGCAGCGTTCCAGCGCGCGATCGACCTGCGTCCGAATCCGCGCGCGAAGCACGCCGCGGATTGTGGCGACGAACTCGAGAAACGATCGGACGATCATCTCATCATAGAGGGGTGGATGCTCGGGCAGGTACCCCAGGCGTCTCTTGGCTTCGACCGGCTGGTCAAGAATGTCGAAGCCGGCGATCCGGGCCGTTCCCTGCGTGGGCGGGACGAATCCGGTGAGGATCCGCATCGTGGTGGTCTTGCCGGCACCGTTCGGACCGAGAAATCCAAGGATCTCACCACGGGCGACGGAGAAGGAGACCTCCTCGACGACCCTGCGCCCCCCGTAGACCTTGGTGACTCGAGACGCTTCGATCATTCCGGCTCTCTCCGTCGGCCCCGATACTCCCGACCGGGCCCGCCACGGTACTCCGAAGCGGTGATCGTTTTCAACGGAGGCCTGAGAAGGGGCGCCCACCTGGCGCGCGGGGTGACACCAGTCGTGAGGCGCGCTGAAGTGTCCCCACAGTTCGAGGTACCGTGGCCTGCTCCCTTCGGAGACGGGACCGCGTCGGAATCGGGGACGCTCGGGCGCGCGTCAGCGATCGTCTTCTCCCGATTTGCGCTCGGTGGCCATCTCAGCCACCGTCTCGGCCAGATACCCTTCTCCGGTGGCATAGAGGGACATCGCCCGCCTCCGCGCCTGGGGGAACCATTTCGAGGCGATCGTACGGGCCCGCATGAACGGCAGGAAGCGATCGCAGGCGACGAGCATCTTTGCGGCGGGAGGCAAAGGCGCCAGGATCACCATCTCGCCACTCTCGGCAGAGGTCGTCCCGGTGGTATTCGGGGTCCCCAGCAGATGGTGAAGGCGGTGCCCATCCCTGAACCCGAGCCATCCCACTTCGGGACTCCATTCAATGAATGTTCCCACCACGGCCCACCGCGCTCCTGCGATCTCACCCTCCAGGATCCTCGCGTCGACGTAAAGAGGGTCCGGGCGGAAGGTGATGGCGGTCCCTCCCCATCCCGCGCGCCGCGACTCGAGGCGGCCGATGCGAACCGTTTCCCGGGTGTCCTGGAAGGACGACTGCGCCAGGGCGATGCCGCCGAGGGCGAGGCCGATGAGCAGGAACGACAGGCGGAACGGCAGACCGGTGAGCCGGTCGGCAATCGTGCCTCTCCTGTACGGCGCTCCAAGCGTGTAGCGGGCGCGCACCGCCCGGGCGAGGAGGACGAGGCCCCTGACCACAAGGTACAGGCCGAGTGCCAATGTGGTGATCGCGATGACCGTCAGTCGATCCATGTTCTGCCCGTCGCGCCACAGGCCGGCATTCAAGCAACGGATCCCCCGGCGGCGGGAATGGTACGTGCGCACCCGTGTTTTCGTCAACGTCTGCGGCCGTGAGCGTCCCGATCGGTCGCGCTGCAGAAGCCTGTCCGGGATCCGAATCGCGTCCAACCTGCTAGACTGGCATCCTGATAGCGCCGCTGCGAGCACCGGCGGCGGGGGGGGAGAT
>JAPUIN010000425.1 GCA_027297005.1 Acidobacteriota bacterium | reverse complement strand
TCGAACCCCACGCTCTCTCCGCGCTCGAGTGGAAAGTAGAGAATCTGCTGCATGGCGGCGATGTTGGCGTTGGCCGATTCGATGATCAATCTCGCGGGCACCCGGAAGGTCGGGTCATTGCCGATCATGCCGTCGATGATGATCATCTCCCGGGATCGGATGTACTCGTCCTGCATGCGCGCCATGCGCGCGCCGACCGCGCGATCGATCGTCGGCTGCCCAAAATGGCGCCGGGGATCATCGGTGATGATGAAGGTGGATGACTTGCTGCGCGCGGTCACGCGGGTCTGGACGTTCAGATTGCCGTACCGCGTTTCGCGGCTGTTCGACATCCTCGCGGCAAGGGCTCTCAGGTCCCCTGGTGAGGGACTCCGGATCACCGTTTTCGGCCTGATCGGAAGGTCGGCGAGGGGCGTAAACATAAACCCCTTACCTGACAATGGCTTACCGATCTCCAGATCCGATGACTTCTCTTTCACCGGCCTCCTCGCCTCGGGGCCAGATCGGCCCTGGCACGACATGATGGTGGGCGATCATTTGTATCCTCGCACGGGGATCCTGTCAAGGCGAACCCCCCCGAAGGCATTCCGAGGTCAGTTGTGATCGGCCCCGGTGCCGCCTCTCCTGCGCTAGAATTGCCACCCTTGCCATGCTGTACTGTTCACACGACATCCGTGTCGCCGGTGGGGTTCCAGGTTGCGTCGGATTAAAGAGTTCCTCGAGCACCTGCACTTGGATGTGCGCGCTTCGAAGCAGACGGTCCGGGGTTACGGGACCGATCTGCGAGAGTGCCATCAGTTTCTCAAGACGCGGATCTTCGGCGGGCGCGTTCCGAATGAGACGTCAATTGATCACCTGGCGATTCGTGCTTACCTCGCTCACCTGCACGATCGCGGCGTGAGCCGCGCGACGATCGCGCGCAAGCTCGCCGCGCTGCGATCCTACTTTCGCTACCTGACGAGGTCCGGAGTCCTGAAGCGCAATCCGGCATCGCTCGTCGCGACGCCGCGCCTCGACCGGCGCCTGCCCCATCCGATACCGCAGGATGAGGTAGAATCACTTCTCAACTCTGCGTTCGGAAAGGATCCACGCGATGCCCGCGATCGCGCGCTCCTGGAACTCCTCTATGCGACAGGCGTCCGCGTCGGCGAGCTGGTCGGTGCCGACCTCGGCGATCTGGAGCTGGATGATTCATCGGGGGAGGGAATGCTGCGCGTCTTCGGGAAGGGGAAAAAGGAACGGATGGTGCCGATCGGATCCAAGGCGGTGCGGGCATTGAGGCATTATCTCCCGGCGAGAATAACCCTCGGTGGTGGCTCGTTTTCCGTCGAGTCGGATCGCGATGCGCTGTTTCTAAACGCCCGCGGAGGCCGGCTCACCGATCGCAGCGTGCGCCGGATTCTCAATCGGAGGATCCGCCGCTCGGCGGGGATGCGCAGGGTTTCCCCGCACTCGTTCCGACATTCGTTCGCGACGCATTTGCTCGATGCCGGCGCTGATCTTCGCTCGATCCAGGAAATGCTCGGCCACGCTTCTCTCTCGACCACACAGAAATACACCGCAGTGACGACGAAACGCCTTCTGGAGGTGCACGCGAGCGCCCACCCGCGCTCCGGGGGGCCCGTTCGGACCGGACGCCGCCGCCTGCGCCCGAGGAGGCCGCACGATGGCGCCACGCAGGCGTGACTCCGACGGACCGGCCCGCCGCAGGGCCCGGACCCGCCGGACTCGATCGGCTTTACGGACGCACCCGACCGGACGTCGCCCCCGGACGGAGAATCGGAAGGTCCCGCCCGGACGCGTCATTCCCCTGACTGCGGCACGCCGCCGCGCCGCGACGCGCCGCCGCCTTGAAGCCGGAAACATCCTCCCCTCCAGTCCCGGGACACCTCACGACACCCGCGATTTCCACATGGCAACTTGCGTCTCCTGCGCGCGTGCTGGCGGCCGCGTTCTGATGGATTACTGGGGACGGCAGCGCGACTACGCGGTCCGCGAAAAAGGGCGCAACGACTTCGTCACAATCGTCGATCGGGAAGCGGAGACGGCGATCGTGCGCATCGTCCGGGAGCGCTTTCCGGATCATTCCATCCTCGCCGAGGAATCCCCCCCCTCCGAGGGGCGCGTCGGCTACCGCTGGTACATCGACCCGCTGGACGGAACCACCAACTTCATTCACGGGTACCCGCTGTTCGCTGTGTCCGTCGGCGTGTCCGATCCTCAGGGCATGCGCGCCGCGGCCGTCTACGATCCCTTGTGCGATGAGATGTTCACCGCCGCACGCGGGCACGGCGCATACCTCAATGGGGCGCCGATTCGCATTTCGTCGACCGAGACCCTGTCCCAGTCACTGCTGGTGACCGGGATCCCCTTCCGCTCCCTCGCCCGCCTGGATGAGTACCTGGCCTCGTTCCGCTCCTTCATCCTGGGCGCCTCGGGGTTACGTCGCGACGGATCAGCGGCACTCAATCTGGCGTATGTCGCCTGCGGTCGCTACGAGGGGTTCTGGGAGATGTCGCTCTCCCCGTGGGACATCGCTGCGGGGAGCCTCATCGTCCGTGAGGCCGGCGGGGTGGTGGCTGACTTCAGCGGTCGCGATCGCTACATCGAGAGCGGCGACATCATCGCCGCGAATCCACACATCCACGCCTCGATGCTTCGCATCGTCCGCGAGGCGTACCGCGACGACTAGGAGCCTGCGGCAAGGCGCACCGCGAGGCGGATCGCCTCGATCATACTGTCGCAGTCGGCGACTCCCCGCCCCGCGATGTCGTAGGCGGTTCCGTGATCAACCGATGTCCGCAAAAGGGGCAACCCTAAAGTCATGTTCACGGCGCCTCCGAATGATCGGGTCTTGATCGCGATCGTTCCCTGGTCGTGGTAGAGGGCCAGGACGACATCGAACTCACCGCGGGCTGCCCGCGTGAAGACGCTGTCGGCCGGCCACGGGCCGGATGCTTTCAGACCGGCGGCCTTTCCGGCCTCGATCGCCGGGCGGAGGAGCTCCGCCTCCTCGCGACCGAACAGGCCTCCCTCTCCCCCGTGCGGGTTGAGAGCGCAGACCGCAATGCGCGGATCGAAACCGAACCATCGAAGGTGCTCTTCACGGACGAGGCGCAGACGACTCTCCAGGCGTTTCGTGGTGATTGACTCAATTGCGTCGCGCAATCCGAGGTGGGTCGTCAGCAGGGCGACCTTCAACTCGTCCGATACGAACATCATCGCCACATCCGACCGATCGATGCCGCAGAGATCGGCGAGAATCTCGGTGTGCCCGGGAAAATCGCGCCCAGAGAGTC
>JAPUIN010000424.1 GCA_027297005.1 Acidobacteriota bacterium | reverse complement strand
TGTCCATGCTCTGCTACGGCTGATCGCTCGACGCGAGGGGATCGGAAACCTCCTGGCCGAAGGGAGCCGCCGGGCCGCGGAGGCGATCGGGGGGGAGGCGCCGCGCTTTGCTCCACATGTCAAGGGGATGGAGATACCGGGGTACGAGCCGCGCGCGCTGCAGGCGATGGCGCTCGGGTTCGCGGTCGGCACGCGGGGCGCCGATCACAACCGCTCGAGCGCGTACGAGTTCGATTTCACCGAGAGGGGCCACCGCCGGGCGGGGGATGCCGAAACGGCGCGGGCCGCGATCGAGACCGAGGACCGAGCGGCGCTGATGGACTCCATGATCCTCTGCAAGTTTCTGCGCGGCGTCTTCCGCGACCTGTTCGAGGAGGCGGCCCCCCTGCTGCGCGCCGTCACCGGCTGGGACGTCACCGCCGCCGAGCTGCACGAAACGGCGCGGCGCATCGTCGCGACCCGCAAGTGGTTCAACGAACGGGAGGGATGGACACCGGCCGAAGACACGCTGCCGGAGCGCTTCCTGACAGAACGACTGCATGATGGTGTTTCGGCAGGTGCGACGCTGAGCGCTGATCGCCTCACGGGGATGATTGGGGCGTATAATCACGGTCGAGGATTCACTCCGGATGGTCGCGTACCCCAGGCGATGCGTCGCCGCCTCGGGATCGAGTCCTGAGAGCCGTGAGGCTCCACGCTCGCCGGTCTCTCGCGGTCGGTCCACATAGCGAAAAGAGGCGGCATCGTGGGGCGCAAGTTCATCCTGATCACCGGGCGCTCGACCCGCCAGGGGCGCACGATTCATCTCGGCAAGGAAGCCGACGCTTACGTCGACGAGATCAGCACGCTCGAATTGAACCCGATTGATATGGAAGCACTGTCGCTCGCGGATGGGGAGCAGGTCCGTATCTCGAACGAGCATGGCTCCGCCGTCGTGCATTGCAAGACGGGGACGATCCCCGAGGGGCTCGCGTTCATCCCTTACGGCGCCTTCGTGAACCGGCTGGTCGGTCCCGACACGCAGGGGACCGGCATGCCAGATTCGAAAGGATTTGAGATCGAGGTGGAGAAGAATGGAAGCCGCTAAGGGGTCGACGGAGAGACAGATCACGAAAGGGGTGACCTGTCCGTTCTGCGGGGTCACCTGCGACGATCTCGAGGTTCACCACGAAAACGGCCGCATCAAAGCGGTCAAGAATGCATGCGTTCTCGGCCGCGACACCTTCATGCACCATCTGGAGGGCCTGGCCAGCCCAAGACTTCATGGGAAGCCGGCCTCCCTCGACGCCTGCATCGACGCGGCCGTCGATATCCTGGACAAGTCGAAGTACCCGTTGATCTACGGACTCGATTCGACTGAACTGCACGCGCAGCGACGGGCGATCGAGCTGGCCGATCTGATCGGCGCGAACATCGATCACACATCATCGATCTGCCACGCGCCCAGCCTGCAGGCGATGCAAACCGTCGGGTTGCCGACCTGCACGGTCGGCGAGGTGAAGAACAGGGCCGACCTCGTCATCTTCTGGGGATGCAACCCGGCCGAAGCGCATCCACGGCATCCGACCCGCTACTCGGTCACGGCGCGCGGCCTGTTCACGCCGCAGGGGAAGAAGGACCGCACGATCGTCCATGTCGATGTCCGCAAGACCCCGAGCACCCGCATGGCGGACGCGTTCATCCAGATCCGCCCGCACTCCGACTACGAGATCTTCTCGGTCCTGACGGCACTGGCGAAGGGGCACGAACTGGACGTCGACGATGTGGGCGGCGTTCCGATGGAGGAGTGGCGGAGGCTCCTCGAGCTGATGAAGGATGCCGATTTCGGCATCATCTACTGGGGGATGGGGCTGACGATGACGCGCGGCAAGTACCTCAACATCGTCGCGTTGGTGCGCCTCTGCCAGGAGATGAATGAGCACACGAAGTTTCTCGGCGCGCCGCTGCGGGGGCACGGGAACGTCGTCGGCATGGCGCAGGTCCTCACCTGGCAGACCGGTTTCCCGTTTGCGGTCAACCTCAGCCGCGGTTACCCGCGCTTCAACCCGGGTGAGTTCTCGGTCGCCGATCTGCTCGGGCGGCGCGAGGTCGACGCCGCCCTGATCATCGGTGCCGACGCGATCGGCAATTTCCCCGGAGCGGCGGCCGAGCATCTCCGATCGATACCGCTGATCGCGATCGATCCAAAGGAGAGCGACACGACGAAGGTGGCCGATGTCGTCATCCCGGTGGCGCAGGCCGCTGTGGCCGCTTCGGGTATTGTTTATCGGATGGATCACATTCCGCTGCCCGCCAAGAAAGTCGTCGATTCACCCTACCCGCCGGACCGAGAGGTGCTGGGTCGCATCATCGCCGGGATCACGGCGCGACGTGAGAACGGCGGCCCTCCAACGCGACGCGCCCGACGCCGGACGCGGTAGCCACGCATGGCGTCAGCATTCCGCATCAAGGGCGGCCGGGTCATCGATCCGCGCAACGGGATCGAAGGGGCGGTGCGCGACGTCCTGGTCGAGAACGGCCGGATCGTCGAATCGTGCCGCTCCACGCCTGAGGAGATCGACGCGAAAAACCTGGTCATCATGGCCGGCGGCGTCGACATCCACTCACACATCGCGAGCCCGGCGGTCAATGCGGCCCGGGCGCTGCGGCCGGAGGACCACCGGTCACTCTGCTGCCCCCGTCGTCCGGGATTCCGTTCCGGTGTCGGCCACACCGTCCCATCAACCTTCACGACCGGATATCTCTACTCCAGGCTCGGCTACACGACCGTCATGGAGGCGGCCACCCCTCCGATCGGCACCCGCCATACGCACGAGGAGCTCAACGACATCCCGATGATCGACAAGGGGTGCTATCTGCTCATGGGGAACAACCAGTTCGTCATGCGCTACATCAAGGATGGCGACACCGATCGGCTCAAGCGCTACGTCGCCTGGCTGCTCCGTTCACTCAAGGGGTTCGGCCTGAAGCTCGTCAACCCGGGCGGGGTCGAGCAGTGGAAGTACGGGAAGGATGTCGAGGGTCTGGACGAGAAGGTGCACCACTTCGAGGTCACGCCGCGGCAGATCATTCAGGCCCTCGCCTGGGTGAACGAGGAACTCGGCCTGCCGCACTCGATCCACATCCACGCCAACCGGCTGGGGGTTCCCGGCAACTACCGGGTCACTTTGGAGACGATGCGTGCCCTGGAGGGGATCCGGGTCCACATGGCGCACGTCCAGTTTCACAGCTACGGTGGTGAGGACTGGAGAACATTCACGTCGAAGGCGAAGGAGATGGCCGACTACATCAACGCCCATCCCAACGTGACGGTCGACGTGGGGCAAATCGTGTTCGGTGACGCCACGACGATCACGGCCGACGGCCCGTGGCAGTATCGCCTTCACAAGATGACGAAGAACAAGTGGTACAACGCCGACGTCGAGGTGGAGACCGGCTCCGGCGTCGTGCCTTACACGTACAAGGAGAAGAACTACGTCAACGCGCTGCAGTGGGCGATCGGCCTGGAGACCTTCCTGCTCATCGACGATCCGTGGCGCGTCTTCCTGTCGACCGATCACCCGAACGCCGGGCCCTTCTTCTATTACCCCTGGATCATCCGGCTGCTGATGGACGCCGGCTTCCGGGAGGAGATGCTGCGCCGTGTGCACCATCGGGCGCGCTCGCAGACAGTGCTGTCGAATCTGAAGCGCGAGTACTCCCTGTACGAGATCGCGGTGATCACACGGGCGGGGCCGGCCCGGGCCCTGGGTCTTCCGAACAAGGGACACCTTGGGGTCGGTGCCGACGCCGACATCGCGATCTACGCTGAGGACAGCGACAGGGAGGCGATGTTCGAGCGGCCGACCTATGTCCTCAAGGACGGCGAGATCGTCGTCCGTGACGGAGAGGTCGTGCACTCGGTGCCGGGGCGGACAATCTTCACTGATGTCCCGGGAGACGACGACATCGTCGCCGACCTGCGCGCGCCGTTCAAGAACTACTACACGGTGGAGATTGAGAACTTCCCGATCCCTCGCGAAGACCTCAACGCATGGCAGGCCGTCCCCACGGGACGCCCCGCGCCGGCCGGGCCGCCGGTCAAGGGCTGAGGAGCCTG
>JAPUIN010000423.1 GCA_027297005.1 Acidobacteriota bacterium | reverse complement strand
CTGATGGCCTGCATCATCATCGCCGTCCTGTCGCTTCTGAAGTGGCTGAAGGAAGATCGTCCGGATCTGGAGGTCGGGAGCCGGACGGAGGGGTAGCGCGCACCTGAGCCAATTGCCGGTTCGCACGAACCCGGCAGGGGAATTTCCGATAGGAGCAAGGATGACGAAAGTGTCGGGCGCAGCGGCAGCGCTCACCTTCCTGATCTGCGGATGCGGCGGATCGCAATCGCCGGGGCCGGGCCCGCCCCCCTCCTCCCGCGGCTTCGATTGCTCGGTATCACTCGATCTCTCCGGCGTCGTGACGGTCGAGGATCCCGTCCCCGGCCGGTACATCGTCGTGATGAAAGCCCCGGTCGGCGACCCGCAAGCCACCTCCGCCGCGATGCTGGAGGATTACGCACGGACCATGGGGGTCGAGGCAACCCGGGTCTTCAGCCGGACGCTCTCCGGGTTCGCCTGCAGCGCCGGTCCCGATGCGGCGGAGCGAATCGCGTCCGATCCCCGCGTCGCCTTCGTGCAGCAGGATGGCCGTAAGAGCATCACCCCGCTGGTCGGCCGGGAGGATGGAGCAACATGGGGATTGGACCGGATCGATCAGCGCGCTCTGCCACTGGACGGATCGTACGAGCCGGGCGCGACCGGGAAGGGGGTGCACGTCTACGTCCTCGACACCGGGCTGGACGTGAACCATTCCGATTTCGACGGCCGGGTCGGCGAGGGTTTTTCGGCGACCGACGACGGGGTTCTGGACGATGACGGTCACGGCACGCATGTCGCAGGCACGATCGGTGGGACGGAATTCGGCGTGGCCCGGCGGGTGACGCTCCATCCCGTTCGCGTTCTGAGAAACGGAGCCGGCTCCGACTCGAGCGTCATCGCCGGAATCGACTGGGTCACGAAACACGCCGGCGAGCACGGCTGGCTGTCGGTCGCGAACATGAGCTTGGGCGGTTCGATCTCTCCGGCCCTCGATCTCGCGGTCTGTCGATCGATCGAGACGGGGGTGACGTACGCCGTCGCATCGGGCAACGAGAACGCCGATGCCTGCGATTTCTCTCCGTCGCGAATCGTCCAGGCGCTCGGCGTCGGCGCGACCGATCGCTCCGATGCCCGCGCGTCGTTTTCGAACATCGGATCCTGCGTCGATCTGTTCGCGCCCGGCCTCAACATCACGTCGGCCGGCAACGGCGGTGGATCCCTACTGTTGAGCGGAACCTCGATGGCCTCGCCGCACACGGCCGGCGTTGCCGCTCTCTGCCTGGAACGGATCGGCATGGCCGGTCCGGACCGGGTCGTGCGCTGCGTTCTCGACCACGCGAGCCGTGATAGGCTCTCCGGCATCGGCGAGGGCTCACCTAACCTGCTGCTCTACGCCAAAGAGGACTGAGAGGCGGATTCCGTGTCAGGAAGGAGGAGAACCGGCCGGCCGGCGTTTTGGGTTGCGTTTCTCGGGCTGGCGCTCCTGTCCCTTTCGGGACAAAGATGCCCCGCCGGGGAGGACACCCCGCGGCGGGAGGCCTCGGTTTTCTTCGAGACGACGCTGACTCTTCAGGATTCCACGGGGAAGGCGACCACGCAGTTCGATGCCGGCGAGCCGATGACGCTGATCATGGCGATCCGGAACCGCACCGATACGCCGCGATCAATCATGCGCCCCTCATCCCAGTCGTACGATTGCTCGGTCTCGACCGCGGAAGGACGGGAAGTCTGGAGATGGTCGAAGGGTGTCATGTTCGCACAGGTGATCACCGAACTGAAGCTCGCCCCGGGCGAGACGAAGAGCTACAGCCAGGTCTGGGACCAGAAGGCCGACGATGGGACCATGATTCCGGCAGGACGGTACCGGGCCATCGGGCTGATTCCGGTCGACGCGCCGGGCACACACTCCGCGCCGATCGTCTTCACCATCCGGCCATGAGCGGGCCGGGCCCCGTCCTCCGGAGCCCCGGCCGGGTTACTTGATCGGTTTGTCCGGCGAGTACATGACGTAGATCTTCGTGTAGCCGTCGGTCTCCCAGATCCCCGTCCACTCCTTCGGAATGGTGACCGCGTCACCGGCCCGGATCTCCTGGACCGTCCCGTCCGAGGAGGTCAATGTCACACCCCCCTTCAGGAAATACATGAACTCGTCGACCCCGTAAGGCTCTGTGATCTCGGACCGACTCGGCCCCGCACGGTACATGCCTGCGTCGAAGTGCCGGTCACTGCTGAGAAACGCCTCGACATCCTCGGTGGTGTACGCCCCCCGTTCATTATCGTGTTTGATGACGATCGGCTTGTAGTCATCGAAGATCGCCCCCGCGATCTGCGCCTTGGTGATCCGAACCGGCTTCGATGCTTCACTTTCCTTTCCAGCCCGCACGCTCAACGAGGCTGCGATCAGCACGACGACCAGTCCCGCTCCCATCCTTCTCATCTCGGCTCCCCCTCCGTTCCAAAATCGGTCCATGTCGGGTGATATGGGGAGAGTCTACAGGAGATGGCGCGCCGGGAGATCGTCTGCCGGGCTCCGGCCAGCGATGGTCACTCTCCACCGCCGCGTGATCACGCTCCGGCACCAGGGATCACGCGCCAGCGCCGGGCGTTCATGCTCCGGCTTCGCGGCGAGGTCTGCTAGACTGAGCGAATTCCGGGGGATGGTCATGAACCGCCAGAAGGCCCAGAAGATCTCGCGCAAATGGCACCGGGCTCTCGCTCCGCTCATCGGCATCCAGCTGTTCTTCTGGACCCTTGGGGGGATCTACTTCTCCTGGTTCAATCTCGATGACGTACACGGCGATTACGAGCGCACCGAGCCGGCCGAACCCGATCTGGGTGGCGCCGGAGGCCTGCTGCCGATCGAGACGTTCCTGGCGCAATCGGAGCTGGCGCGGATCGAATCGATTCGGGTCGGCACCTTCATGAACCGGATCGTGCTCAGGCGTTACCAGGATGCGGATCGCGTCGAGATGTACGATGCCCGGACCGGCGAGAGGCTCTCACCGATCAACGAGTCTCAGGCACGCGCCGTCGCCGAAGCCGACTTCGCGCCGGAAGCGGCCATCACCGGCGTCGAGTTGATCGGGGAAAAGGGGGGGGAATACAAGAACGCCGTGCCGGCCTGGCGCGTCGGGTTCGGCAACTGGAAGCGGACGCACGTCTACGTGCACGCCAACACCGGGCTCGTGACCGCCAGGCGCAACCGCATCTGGCGAGGTTTCGACTTCCTCTGGATGCTGCACATCCTCGATTTCAAGGAGCGC
>JAPUIN010000422.1 GCA_027297005.1 Acidobacteriota bacterium | reverse complement strand
CTGATTGGCACCGACCACGGCATGTTGCTCTCCATCGATCTGGACACGCTCGCGGTGAGATGGCGCCACTACGCGATGCACGCCATCACCTCCCCACCCCTCTATCACAATCACCGCATTTACGTCGCCACGGCCGACCACTCGTTTTACTGCCTGCGCGCGAAAAACGGTAAGCGGCTTTGGACGGTCCGCACTGGAGCTCTGACGACCGCGCGACCGTTCGTCTCCGCCAAGGTTCTGTACATTCTCTCCTTCGATAACGACATCTATCTCCTTAACGCGAAGAGCGGGCACCTCCTCGCCCGCGTCCGGCTGGACCATCGGCTCGATGTCGATGCCGCCAGGTCCTCCGACCACCTATTCGTGGTTCCCTTCACCGGAGCCTCAGTCGTCGGCCTCGCGCTCCCGGGGCTTCAGGGGGGAGGACAGTTCGACCTGAACGTTCCGGGGGAATGGTTCACAACCGCCCCGATCGTCGTCGGCGACGCCCTCGCGGTCGGGTACGGTCGGGATGCAGGCCGGGTGATGATGCTTTCGCTCGAGGAGAAAGATGACAGAACAGAGGAGTCGGCCGATTAGCCTGCATTCCTCACCAAGCGACTAGGGCCCGGGGCGCATCCTTCGGCGAACCTCGTCACCGGCTTCCCTCGTGCCGCAGGACCCTCCGAGGTCCCTGGTCGTCTGTCCCTCCCGGACGCAGGCGGCCACAGCCTTTTCCACAAGAGCGGCCTCGGCGTCATGCTTGATCTCGCGAAGCATCATGGCGGCGCTGAGGATTGCTCCCATCGGGTTGGCGATGTTCCGGCCGGCGTGTTTCGGAGCCGAACCGTGCACCGGTTCAAACAAGCCGACCCTGCCCGGATGCAGGTTGGCGGATGCGGCCAGTCCCAGCCCTCCCTGCAGCTGCGCCCCGAGATCGCTGAGGATGTCCCCGAACATGTTGCACGTCACGATGACCTCGAATTGGGACGGATCCTTGATCATCTGCATGGCCAGAGCATCGACGTACATGTGCGATGCCTCGATCCTCGGATAATCCCCCGCAACATCGCGAAACGTCCGCTGCCATACGTCATGTCCGTGGATGAGGGCGTTGCTCTTGTCAGACATCAGCACCTTCCTGCGACCGTGGGCCGTCGCATGCTCGAAGGCGTGTCGGCAGATGCGCTCCACTCCCTTACGCGTGTTGATGTCCTCCTGGATGGCGATCTCGTCCGGGGTTCCCCGCTTGAACAGCCCTCCGATCCCCGCGTACAGTCCTTCCGTGTTCTCCCGAAAGATGACGAAATCGACGTCCGCGGCGGTCCGGCCTTTGAGCGGGCAGAGGCGATCATCCAGGAGCTTTACGGGACGATGGTTCACGTACAGGTCGAGACCGAATCGCAGCCCGAGCAGGATATCGGCCGCGTGGCGGTTGTCGGGAACCCGGGGATCGCCAAGCGCTCCGACGAAGATTGCGTCGAAGCCGGCCAGAGTGTCGATGGCACCGGGCGGAAGGGTCTCTCCCGTCTTCAGGAAGTGATCGGCACCGTACGGGAGAAACTCAAACTCGATCTCCCGCCCGGTCACAGTGCAGGCCTCCCGGACGGTCTCCACGGCCTCGCGGGAGACCTCAACGCCGATTCCGTCTCCGGGAATGACCGCGACGCGCGCCTTCATGACAAACGCTCCGGCCGGGGGGTTCCCTTGGATGCTTCTCGAAACGCCGCGTAAAGAGCCGCGCTCTCCGCCCGGCCTCGGAAGGTCACCCCGCCCGGCAACTCGAGCACCGGAACTTCGGTGCCGTATCGGGACAGCAGATCCCGGGTTCCTGAGATATCGACGGTGCGCAGCGGCAACCGGAACCGTCGTGCCAGGCGTGACGCCTCGCGCTTCATGGCGAAGCAAAGGGGACAGGCGGGGCGGGTGTAGAGCACCGCACCAGCGTCCTGGTTCATGTCGGGTCCCTGCTCAACAGGTACGATTGTGTCAGATACACGAGGCCCAGTCCGATGCCCGCACCGGCCGCATCACTGAGCACGTCGAGCACGTCTGCCAATCGACGATCCGGGACAAACTTCTGCCAGAGCTCGTCTAAGATTCCGCAGGCAACACAGAGCGACAGGGTGATCAGCAGGCGGCGTGGTGGCACCGGCTGAGCCAGGCCGTCGTTCAATGCGCGCACCATGAGGAGGGAAAGGCCGAAGTACTCCACGGCATGGCTGATGTAATCCGGAGCGATGTTCCCCCACGGAACATGCGAGAAGCTGGAAAGAGTGAAGATGACGCCCACGTAAAGGAGAACGGGTCCCCAGATCCAGAGGTGATGGAGAAGGCGGGATCGGGGCATCAGCGCAGAGGGAACGGATACATCACGTACGCGACGATGAGCGAGAGCACGATCATGGACCCGCTGAGGATCAGGACGACCCGAAGCCTATCCCGTCCGGTACTCTGGGTCAGGAAGGCGAAAAAGACCGCAACCAGCAGCGCGAAGATCACGAGGTTCGTGAAGTGACTGCGGATCAAGCCCGATCCCTCTTCAGTCCTTGCGCCCCATGGAGATGTCGAACACGTCGAGGATGAGGAGAATATTCATCAACCCGGCGGTCAGCAGAAAAGTGCTGCCGTATTCGTACGTCACGCCCCGAACTCGATCCCGTAGCCGCTCGATCATCTCGACACGGAGCGGATCGGTCTCGGATAATGGCAGCCAGTAGACGAGGCGGCCGAAGGTGAGAAATCGGCCTACCAGGTCGAGCGGGCCGAGGGCCAGGTTGTCGAAGGTGGCGAGGTAGCTGAGCGGGCGTTCACGGTCGATGACGGTCGCGGACCCATTGGAGGCAAGTCCGAGCGAGAAGGTCGCAAGGACGATAAAACAAAAGACGATGGCCCGTTGCCTCTTGCCGAGTACGAAGTGCCCCAGTCCGGGGAAAAGCCAGGCCAACAGGCAGGGAATCCAGGGCTCGCGTATCGGCCGGACAGGATGGGGAGGCTGTTCGGGCTCAGTGTGACCCATCCGGCTACTCCTTCACGACCCAGACCTTCAGGTCTGCGGTCACCTCGGGATGGAGGCGGATCGGAATCGTATAAATGCCCAGGCTCTTGAGCGGCTCGTCGAGTTGAATGCGGCGTTTGTCGATTTCAATCCCTTCCCTTAAGAGGAAATCGCCGATATCCGAAGAAGTGACCGATCCGTACAGGGTCTCATTCTCACCGACCCTGCGAACGATGGTGCAGGACATCGATGCCAGTCGGGCGGCGAGGCCCTCCGCCAACTGCTTGTCCTTCGCCTGCTGAACGACGTAGCGTCGCTTCTCCCTCTCGATCACTTTGAGATTACCGTCGGTGGCCGGTAACGCCTTTCTCTTCGGCAGCAGAAAATTTCGTGCGTAGCCTTCGGCCACTTTCACGATCTCTCCGCGCCGGCCCAGCTTGTCGATATCCTCTCTCAATACGATCCGCATTTCATTCTCCCGTCCGCGGGTGGCGCCCTCAGTCAGCTGTGAACGGAATCAGCGCGATCGTGCGGGCGCGTTTGATTGCCACCATGAGCTTCCGCTGGTGTTTTGAACATGTTCCGGAGATCCGCCGCGGGAAGATTTTCGATCGTTCAGGGGTGAACGCCTGGAGGAGCCTCACATCCTTGTAATCGATGAATTTGATCTTCTCGTCGCAGAACTTGCAAAACTTCTTCTTCCGGAACAGGAACTTGCGCTTAAACCCTTTCTTGCGACCGCGCGGCCCGCCGGATCCTCGTTTCATGCGCATCGTGATGGTCTCCAGTCGTCCTACGCCGAGGGCGC
>JAPUIN010000421.1 GCA_027297005.1 Acidobacteriota bacterium | reverse complement strand
CACCCGCTCCATGCGATCGATCAGCAGGCGACCGGAGGGGAGCAGCGTGTCGCGATACCCGCCCCAATGAACGCGCCGGGCGCCGAGAACGGCGGCGGCGCGTCTCTGCTCACGACGGCGCACCCGGGCGGACCCTCCGCGCGATCCGTCCGTCATGATCAGCAGGTCGATACGCGCTCCCTTGCGCGCATACTTGATCAGTGTGCCGCCGCAGCCGAACTCGACGTCGTCGGGATGGGCCCCGATCGCCAGGATGTTCATGCCACCATCTCGCGCGCGGAGCGCATCACTGCCGCCGCCCCGCTCCCGCAGTTCATGAGGCAGTCAATGGCGGAGAGGGCCGGTTCGAACCTGGGGTGGGGCTGCCGGTAGTTCGGGTGGCGGAAGGACTGGAACTCGACCTCGATCCCCGCCCGACGATAGGCCCCGATATCCATATAATCCCGGCCGCCCGTTCCGGCCAGGTACGTCCGGCAACCGAAGTGGTGGCACAGGGCGATGAGGCGATCGTCGGCTCCCGGCGGGATGCCGTCGACGGAGGAGGACAGCACGATCGGCGTGCGCACTCCGAGCAGGCCGGCCAGGATCCTCACGGTGTGCGTGTTTAACTGGGCAAGAGACCCGCATGGCTCACGCAGCACCGGATCGATCTCGTCGAGCATCCACCCGACGTGCGGTGCGCGCGCGTACTGAATGCGGAGCGCCTCTCGATGCTTGCGGCGCCATGGAGAAGTCTCGTCGATCCCGACCTCTCGAATCATCATCGGGTAGCGGTAGCGCACCGGGACGGTCAGCCACTGCCATCCTTTGGCGGTTCGAATACGATTGCGGTTCTGCCACTCGTTCTTCTTGTACTGGACCGTGTCGAGAAGGACGAAGAGATCGACTCGATCCATCTTGTCGAAATATCCGAGCCACGGCATGTACTGCGGCTGATGGGCAGCGAGTCTCATGATCGAGCCTCCTCGGCCCTGACGAAGATCGGATTGGTGATCAGACGACGGGGATAGGCGCCGATCACATCGAGCCGATAGAAGGTGTCGGCGGGTGCCTCGTCCCGAAGTTCGATTTCGAACGGAGGAATGACGCGCCGTGAGTGGATCACGTGGCCGGAGCGGATGACCCGGACGGTCACGGCTGCGCCGTCGCCGCCCTTGATCGCGGCGCGGATCCAGATCGGGCCGTCGGCCCGGAGGGTGCCGCCGCTCATGGCGCTCCCCCGTAACGAATCGATGCGCCAGTTGGCCAGGCTCAGCGGTGAGCGGCTGCGAGGCGTCGAGCGGGCGTAGTGGCGTCCGCTGCGCAGTGCCTCGAGGATGCCGGCGTGCGTCCGCTCCCGTGTCCAGACAATGGTCTGCAGACGCCCAAAATCGATTTCCAGCGCCGCGCCGTGATCGTCGTTCGCAGCAATGGCCCACAGTGGGTTGGGCCGCGTACCCGAGAGATAGTCGGCAAGGGTGAGATCCCAGAGGCCACCGGGGGGGAGCAACGTCCTGGTCCCCCTGGGGAGAGCGGCGAAGCCGTCGAAGGTGGCCTGCTGCGCCAGGGCGGGGTACGGCTGTGTCAGAAGGCGCACCCCGAACGCCTCCATCCGATCCTGGCCTGCTTCGGGGTGGGCCAGGATCACCAGCCCGCCCAGAGGGCGCACATGATCGACGAACTCCTGAAAGGGGGCCGCTCCGGGATCCGGGCCGACAGGGCTGAACGGATCGACGCGGAAGGGGAATCCGAGGATCAGGATCGACAGCGACATCCCTGCGGCGGCGATCGGGCCGATCCGCCCGGAGCGTCGATCATGAGGGGCGCGGGTGAGCCGAAACACCGACCCGAAGAGGATCGCAGCCGGGATGAGGTAGGCGAACGACCAGCGGCCATAGACTCCGCCCCGCCGGTTGCCGGAAACAGGAAGGCGTTCGAGTGTCACCGCATCCTCGATCCCCAGGAGCAGCAGGTGCCGATGCCAACCGCGCAGCTCGAGGGTCCCCCGCAGCAGCGAGCCGCTCCAGCGGGCGAACGGCGCCACCTCCAGCCCCGGCAGGAGAAGGAGACCCGGCACCTCCTTTTCGACCGCGTTGATCTCTTCGAGATAACGATCGACCCCCATCCCCACGACAGCGGGCCGACTCAAGGCAAAACCGAGCACGTTCCCGATCGGCCAGGGCGCATAGCTGACGCGCGCCAGATAATGATCGCCGAACAGCACCGCATCGACGCCTGCTGCGCGCGCGGCGCGGCCGATCGCGATCGGATCTCCCCGCCCCCCGCTCCGGCTGCTGTGCAAGTGGATCACGGTGACCATCTCCTCGAGGTCGCTCGCGGCCGATACGCGAGGCATAATGGCGAACAGGAAGAGAGACGCACCCGCGGCGCACCGAGTCGCCCACCTCATGACGTCACCTTCCGGTACAGCCTCAGCAGGGCGTGATTCATGCGCCCGGCTCCGAAGGAGATCGCTCGGGTCCGCCCGCGTGTCGATAGCGTTCGCGCGAAGACTGCGTCGTCCAGCACGCGTACGATCGCCAGGGAGATGGCGCGGGGATCGCGTGGCGGGATCAGGAGCCCGCACTGTCCTTCCTCGATGACCTCCGGGACTCCGCCGACCGCGCTCGCCGCCACCGGACATCCAGTTGCCATCGCCTCCACGAGGGCGCGGCCCATTCCCTCATTGCGCGAAGGGAGGACGAAGAGATCGAACGCAGGAAGAACGGTCTCTGGAGCGACCCACTCGCGCGCGATCGCCACTCGATCACCGAGACCGAGTACGCAGGCGCGTTCGCGAAGTGGCTCCGCGAGAGGGCCGTCCCCTCCCAAGAACAGTCGTAGCCCGGGTCGCGTCGCTGCGGCGAGGGCGAACCCCTCGAGCAGATCCTCGACGCCCTTAATTTTCTCGAGGCGGCACAGCGTGCCGATAACGCCGTGCTCCGGCCGGTATCCGAGTCTGGCTCGCGCCGCCTCCCGGTTCCGGCGCGCATGACGGAAGCGCGAGAGATCAATCCCGGATCGGATCGTCGCGAACCCCCCGGGTCGACCGATCCCCCTGCACAGGTGTTCCTCGGCGCCCCGCCGGGATAGGGTGATCTGAACGTCGGCCAGTGGCGCAAGCTGTCGCTCGAGGAATCGAATGAGCGCGGTGCCGAGAGGCCCGTAATATCCATAGAACAGATGCCCGTGCGGCTGATGGATCACGGCCGGCCGATGCCCCGACAGACGCGAGGCGAGCCGACCGAGAACGCCCGCCTTCGAAGTATGGGTATGCAGCACATCGAAACGGCCGGTGCGAATGAGCCGGGCGACCGTCAACAGGCATCGCAGATCCCGCAGTGGACTGATCCGGCGGATCAGATCGGGGATCTCAAGCAACTCGAGATTCGGCTCGTCCCGGGCCTTCAAAAGGAGAGGACTCGGTGTGGTTGATGGTCCGCTGGCGAGGAGGACGCGGTGGCCACGACGCGCCGCGCCAATCGCCTGGAGCAAGGTGCATTCGCTCGAACCGCCCCGCTCGAGGCGTGTGATCAGGTGGAAGATTGCAAGACGCGGGCGTTCGCACCGGGCCAACCGATGGCCGGAATCGGACGGCCGGGGGGAACGCACATTGAGGCCGCCAGCCGGCAGGGCCGCGATGCTCATCGCGCCACCTCCCGGACCGCGGGCCGGCGCAGCGCATCGCGGGCCGGACGCTCGACTTCCGTAGGCTCGATGCCCCGCAGGCAGGAGTGATGCCAGCATCGCCCCCTGTCGCATGGAGAGCAGGGCAGATCGTGGCGTACCACGCGATCGTCAACACCCCGCGGCCAAAAGCGTTCCGGATCGGTTGGACCCATGACTGACACGGTCGGCACGCCCAGCGCGCCCGCGATGTGCAGAGGTCCCGAGTTGTTCCCCACGAACAGATCACAAACCGCCAGCACCGCCATCATCTCCCGCACGGTCAGGGGCCCGGTTGTCAAGGCGTCCGGCGTGGAGGCGCAGATCCGTCGAGCTTCCGATTCTTCGCCAGGACCGGAGAGGACGATGCAGGCCGCTCCTGACCCTCCGGTCAGCAGGGTGATGACGTCCGCGTAGCATTCGGGCGACCAGCGTTGC
>JAPUIN010000420.1 GCA_027297005.1 Acidobacteriota bacterium | reverse complement strand
TCCCTGGAGAACCAGGGGAAACGCCTCGCAGCATTGCGCCAGCGCCAGAAAGCCGCGAGCCTGCGCCAGCAGATTCAAAGCTACTCGGGCCAGCGGGGCGGCCCCGCAGTTCGGCCAGGGGCAGAGTTGCTCGACGTGCCGCCACCGGTCGACGCGCCCCCGCCGGTCGACGCGCCCCCACCCGACGCTCCGTGAAACCTCGCGATCTGTCCGGTCTGGAGAACCGTCTCGGCCATCGCTTCCGGGATCGCGCCATCCTGCTCCGCGCCCTGACCCACTCGTCTTACGCGCACGAGGAGGATCGCGGGCCGGATAACGAGGCGCTCGAGTTCATGGGGGATGCCGCGCTCGGGTTTCTCGTCGCCGAAGCGCTGTTGAAGCAGTTCCCGGTCATGGACGAGGGGGGGCTCTCGAAGCTCAAGTCGTTCCTGGTGAGTCGAACCAATCTGGCGGCGGTCGCGAAACGTCTCTCCCTCGGCGGGCACCTGCGGCTCGGCAGGACCATGGAGAAGGGACTGGGACGCCAGCGGGGGTCGGTCCTCGCCGACGCCCTGGAGGCGGTGATCGCGGCGATTCACCTGGACGGCGGGGATGCCGCCGCCCGAGCGTCTGTTTTGAAGCTGTTCGGCAGGCAGATCCGCCGGCTCGATCGGGTCAGCGTCGAACGAAAGGATCACAAGACGGCCCTGCAGGAGGCGCTGCAGGCGCGCGGTCGCCCGGCGCCCCGCTATAGGGTCGAGTCGACGGACGGGCCACCACATGACCCGACGTTTCACATCGGGCTCCTGGTGGACGGGGATCTGGTCGCCCACGGTCGGGGCGGGACGAAGAAGGAGGCGGAACAGCGCGCGGCCCGGCGTGCGCTGCGGACCCTTCAGCGCCCAGGGGGGAAGGGGTGATCCGCCTCGGTCAGCCCGAATCTCCACCCGGAATACGCCGCGAGACCGCGGACGTGCGTCAGGGGGGGGTGCGCCGGCCCGAGTCCGTTGAGCTGAAGTCATCGAGCGGTTGAAGGCCGCGCGCCCTGAGCTCGATCGTCATGGCGCGGGTCTCCACCCCCTGAGGGAGTGTCGGATCGAGTGCTAAGGCCTTCTCGAAGGCGAAGAGAGCGCGTCCCGGCTCGCTCAGGCCATTGAGAAACAGGACACCCCGATTGTAATAGACCTGAGCGGCCACCTTCGGATCGAGCGATCCCTCGCTCGCCAGCGCCTGGTCGATCTCGCGCAGCGAGGCGTGTGGATCGCCGCCGTCGAACAGCGCCTTGGCCAGTTCGAGTCGCGTCGGGAGATCGTCCGGCCAGAGATCGACTCCCTTTCTGTACCACTCGGTCGCCGAGGCGTGATCCCCCCGTAGCGCATACGCCTGCGCCATCTTGCGGATCGTGATCAGGTAGGAGGGGGCCATCTTCAACACCGAGTCGAACTGACCGATCGCCCGATCGATCATGGGGATCGCCCGGGTCCGCTCGCCACGCGCCATGTGTCGCTCCGCCTTGAGCAGAAGCGCGATCCCGATGCCGTGCTGGATGCCGATCCGGATCCCCTTGAACTGTGGTCCGCGCGCCAGCCCTTCCACCTGCAGCTCGCGCTGGAGATCCTCGCGGCTCACATCCTCGCCGAACGTCCGCGCGAGGAACGCTTCATCCCGAGGCATCCAGGACGGCTCCTCGCCGAGCAGTCGCGCCCCGATCTCGTAATTCTGCAGCGCCCGATCCGGCTCACCCAGGTGATAATAAGTGTTGCCGACGACGAGCGTATGCTCGACGGCCGGCACGACTCCTTGCGGCAGCTCGAAATTCACGCCGACCAACAGCAGGGGGAACAGACCGGCGGCGACCCTCCTCGACGCATCGGGGCACAGGGCCCGTGCGCGCGCGGCGATAGCGCCTGAACCGGCCGCCACCACCGTCGCCAGGCTCCAGAGTCGGTTCAGAAAGCGGCCGAGAGCGAACAGCGCCGGCGCGGCGAGCAGGGCGAGGATCGGGACGATCGGAACACGGAATCGCGAGAAGTTGAAGAACAGGAGCACCGTCGCGACATAACCGAACAGCAGCACGTAGCTGGGAAGAAGACGACGCCAGCGACGGTACGTCAGGACCAATCCGGCCAGCCCGAGCGGTGCGATCGTGCCGAACGTAGAGAACAGATGAATGCGCGACGTGATCCAGCCCCCGCCGTACGGGATCGCGAGGGTCGGCGCGGGGGCCGGCGGGAATCGCGCGTTGAGCGATTCGAGCAGGGGGGCGAACCGTCGCACGATGTCGTAGTTGAGATTGTCCGGCAGCTCGTAGTAGTTCCAGAAGTGCATCATCTTCAGGCCGAGGAGCCGGATCCAGGCGAACGGCTGCGTCACGATGAAGGTCATTCCTTCGCGGAACCAGAACCAGGACGATTGCATCGGCGTCAGGGGGCGGCCGGAGATCTCCGAGGCGCGTGCAACAAAATCGGCGTGCTCGTACTTGGGGTCCGGCCGGACGAAGGGGGGTGGCACGTATAGACCATTGGCGTACTCGTTGTTGCCGATGAAGAAGACCTCGCCGCCGCCGGTGGTGAGCAGCACGAACTCGCCGGAGACCTTCCAGTTCCGGATGGTGATGGGGCCGATCACGATGACGGCGCCGAGGATGAAGGCGGCCGCCGATCGGAGGCCGCTGCGGCTCAGACCGCCGCCGAGAACCAGGGCGAGGCCGGCCAGCACGGGAGCGAGGAGGATGAAGTTGTCGCGATCCAGTGCCGTCACGCCGTACACGATGCCGGCGAGCAGGAGCCAGCGGCTGGCCCGGCCGTCGCCGAGCGGCGATCCCGCTTCGCGCGCCACGTCGAAGATGATGACGAGCAGGATCGTCAGGAAGGGGGAGAGGAAGGTCTTCATGACCATCCCCTCGTAGAAGATGAATGGCGCGTACAACGCGATGGCGCACCCGGCAAGCAGTCCGTGCGCGTGCCCGAACAGGCGGCGCCCGGCCCAGTAGACCAGCAGGACGGTTCCGCACCCGGCGACGCTCTGCACGATTAGAATCCAGATGATCGACTCGCCGAACAGGGACAGAAAAACGCCGAGCAGATACGCGTACAACGGGCTCTGCACGAACGGATCGGTGCCGAGCCAGTCGCCGGCGGCGATCGTCCTGCCCCACTCGAAGTAAAAGCCGGGATCGAGCTCCACCGGGGCGATCAGGGAGAGAGCATGAACCTGGCGGACGTGGATCAGCCGCACGGCAAGGGCCAGCAGGGCGAGGGCGGCGACCCACGCCCACTCGGGAATGCGGCTCAGGATGCGCTGCAAGGCGTTAGGCTCCCTCTTCGCGCATCTGGTTCAGCCGCTCCAGGAAGTCCGGCTCGACGAGGACCTCGCGCGGCTTGCTGCCGTCGGCCGGGCCGACGATGCCGTTCTCCTCCATCGTATCGACGAGGCGCGCGGCGCGCGCGTAGCCGAGCTTCAGTCGGCGCTGAAGATGCGACACGGAGATCTGCCCCATCTGGACCGCCATCCGCACCGCCTGGTCGTAGACCGCATCGACGTCGACGCTGCGGCCGGCCGGACTGCCGGTTCCACCCTGCGGTTCTTCTCGGGTGACCGATTCGTTGTACTGCGGCCTGGCCTGCTTCTTCAGGAAGGCGGTGATCCGGCTCGCTTCGACCTCGCTGACGAACGGGCCGTGCAGCCGCACGAGCCGCGCCGATCCCGGCGGGATGAACAGCATGTCGCCGTGCCCCAGGAGCTGCTCGGCGCCGTTCGAGTCGAGGATCGTGCGGGAGTCGACCTTGGAGGAGACGCGCATGGCGATGCGGCAGGGGAAGTTCGCCTTGATCACGCCTGTGATGACGTCGACCGAGGGACGCTGCGTCGACAGGATCAGGTGGATGCCGACGGCGCGGGCCATCTGAGCGAGGCGCGTGATCGACTCCTCGACCTCGGCCCCCGTCGTCATCATCAGGTCGGAGAGTTCGTCGATCAGGATGACGATATACGGCAGCGTCTGCGGGGGCTCGGCCGCACGATCCGGCGGCGCGCCCCTCGCCCGCGGAAGCGGCGGTCCCGCCTCGGGAACCACCGGGAGAGTCGACGCCCCCTCACCTGCGGCCCCCCGGCCCCGCGCGCGTCGGGAGACCGAGATATTGTACTGCTCGATGCTGCGCACCCCCGCCTCGGCCAGATGCTTGTACCGCTTCTCCATCTCCATCGTCGCCCAGCGCAGCGCGTTGGCCGCCTTCTTGGTGTCGACCACCAGCGGCGTGAGCAGGTGCGGGATGTTCTCGTACAGCCCCAGCTCGAGTCGCTTCGGATCGATCATGATGAACTTCACCTGATCGGGGCTCGCCTTGTAGAGAATCGAGGTGATCACGCTATTGAGGCAGACGCTCTTACCCGATCCGGTGGAGCCGGCGATCAGCAGGTGGGGCATCTTGTCGAGCCGGGCATAATACGGCTCGCCGTTGATCTCCTTCCCCAGGGCGATGGTGAGAGGAGCGGGCGAGTCTGAGAAGCGCTCGGAGGAGAGCAGCTCGCGGAGCGCGATCGTCTCGCGCACACGGTTGGGGACCTCGATACCGACCGTCGCTTTGCCGGCGAGGCGATCGATCCGGATTGACTCGGCCTCAATGGCGAGACAGAGATCGTCGGCCAGGGAGACGATCCGGCTGTACTTGACCCCCGCATCCGGTTTGAATTCGAACACGGTCACGACCGGGCCCGGCTGGATCGCGATCACCTGCCCGTTGACCCCGAACTCGCGACATTTCTCGGTGATCATCCTGGCGATCTCGACGAGTTCCTTCTCGTTGACCTGGACGTGTTCCTGGGGCGGAGCCAGAAGGGAGAGCGGCGGCGGTGTGTATTCGACGAGCTGCTCGATAAAGTCGAACTGCGGCTGCTGCTCCGGGGTTGCCGTGGCCGGCTCGGCGGGCCTGCGAAGCGGCCCCCTGGATCGCTGCGCGCCATGGCCGGTTGCGCGCGGCTCGGCCTGGGGTGGATCGTTCGGTCCGCGGACCGGGGCGATACCCGGGAGAGGGCGCGAACCGTCGTCGGTCGCCACCGGGATCGGGGCGTGCCCGTGCGGCTCGACGGGGCTCACCTCTCTTGTCGCGATGATCGTAGCCGCGCGGGTCTGGCGCTCGCGCTGCTTACGGGCGATCTCCAGCCGCAGGCGTTGTTTACGGCGCGCCTCGCGGTGGCGCACGACGGCCAGCCACAGGCCGCGCAGAATCGAGGCACTGCTGTCCGACACCGTCCGGATCGCCTGCAGAAACGAGGTGCGCGTGATCAGGAGCAGGCTGGTCCCGAGCAGCGCCATGGCCACCACGAGGCCACCCCAGCGATTCAGTGGCCCCATCACGAGGTCTCCGGACAGGGAGCCGAGCCAGCCGCCGGCCCGGTTCCGGGTTTCGGAGCCACCCGTGTAAAGCAGCAGATGGAGGCAGGTCGCGCTGGAGATCAAGAGCAGGCTGTAGCCGATCAGGTGGGGGAGGGTGCGGCCCCGGCGACCCCAGAAGATGCGCCAGCCGAAAAGAACCAGCAACGGCGGGACGGACCAGGCGGCGTAGCCGAGGAGCTGGCGGAGCAGCTCGGCGAGAAAGGCGCCGAGTGGTCCCGCGACGTTGCTCACCGGCTCCCCGGTCCGCGCGCCGATCGGCCAGGGGACCGGGTCCTCGGGCCGATAGGAGACGAGGCTCAGCACCAGGAGCACTGCCATCGACATGATCACGATGGCCAGCGCCTCCGCCCAGATGCTCCGGGCCGCCGCGGTCTCACGGCGAGGGGATACGGTTCGCCTGCGCCCTCCCATGGGGGCCGATTCTATCACTTGGTCTCAGGTCTCGATGACAGCGGGAATGATCAGCGGGCGCCGATCGAGGTGCCGGCGGAAGTACCGCTTCAAGTCGCGTTGGATCAGGCTCTTCACAACTCCCCGATCGGCGCGCTCCTCGATCGTCGCCCCCTCGACCGACCGCCGCACCACCCGGGAGGCTTCCCCGAGCAGATCCGCCCTTGCTTCTTCGAGCACAAACCCGCGGCTGACGATCTCGGGCTCCCCCTGGATTTTACCGGTCTGCTTGTCGATGGCGACGATAGCGAGGACGATCCCTCTTGCGGAGATGTGTCGACGGTCCCGGACGACGATCTCGTCGACCTCCTCGAGGGTTCCATCGATGAAGACGCGACCCGCTTGAACCCGACGCCCCACCCGCCCCGACTTCGCATCGAGCTCGATCACGTCACCGCTCTCCGCCATCAGAATCCGGTTGCGCGCGAGACCGGTCGACTCCGCCAGACCCGCGTGCGCATGCAGCTGCCTGAGCTCGCCGTGGATCGGAACGAAGAACCGGGGGCGGGTGAGATTCAGCATGATCTTCAGCTCTTCCCGGCTGGCGTGACCCGAGACGTGATGGGGAGAACGTCCGCCGAACACCACGTCCGCTCCGCGCCGGTAAACGTGATTGATCACCCGGTTGATCGATTTCTCGTTGCCGGGGATCGCCCGGGCGGAGATGACCACGAGATCGCCGGGCCCAATCGAAATATGGGGATGATTATCAAGAGCAATGCGCGAAAGGGCCGACATCGGCTCCCCCTGGCTGCCGGCCGCGATCACCATCGTCCGGTGTGGAGCGAGGCGCTTGATGTCACTCGGGTTGACCAGCAGGCCGGCCGGCGCCTTCAGGTAACCGAGACTCTCGGCCACTTTGGCGGTGGCCGACATGCTTGTGCCGACGAGAGCCACCTTGCGGTGGTGCGCCGCCGCCACATCGATCACCTGCTGGACCCGGTGCACATTGCTCGCGAAGGTGCTGAGCACGATGCGGCCGGTGGCGCTGCGGAACAGGGTGTCGAGCGCGCCGCCGACGATCCGCTCCGACTCGGTGAATCCCTCGACCTCGGCGTTCGTGCTGTCGGAGAGGAGTGCGAGGACCCCCCGATCGCCATGCGCGGAGAACGACTGAAAATCGAAGATGCGGCCGTCGATCGGTGTCTGGTCCATTTTGAAGTCGGCCGTGTGGATGATCGTCCCTACGGGAGTGGTGATGGCCAGGGCGAGAGCCCCCGGGATGCTGTGCGTCACCTGAATGAACTCGATCTCGAAAGGGCCCTGCCGGATCCGGTCGCCGGCGCGCACCTTCTTCATCTGGCGTTCGTGCGGCAGCCGGTGCTCGCGGAGCTTGCGGGCCGCCAGCCCGAGCGTGAAATCCGTGCCGTAGATCGGGACACGAACCTGCTTGTACAGGTAGGGGAGGGCGCCGATGTGGTCCTCGTGTCCGTGGGTGAGCAGGATGGCGCGGATCTGGTGGCGGTGCTCGAACAGATAGGACAGGTCCGGGATGGCGAAATTGACGCCGAAGACCTGCTCCTCGGGGAACATCAAGCCGATATCCACGACGACGATATCCGGGCCGAACCGGAAGGCGGTGCAGTTTCTGCCGAACTCTCCCAGCCCGCCGAGGGGTATGATCTCCAGCCGGTGATGTGGTTGTGAGGGGCCGGTGGAGCGCGCGCGAGTCGTCACGTTCGCGATTATACCGTCCGCTGGTGTCGTAGAAGCGTCACGTAGCCCTCCACGGGAATCGCCTCCGGCCGCGCGCGGGGGTCGAGACCGGCCGATCGGATCCACGATTCGACATCGTCCGATCCCCGTGGCGCCATGCGGGACAGGTTGTTCTGCAGCGTCTTGCGGCGCTGATCGAAAGCGGCGCGGAGCAGCACCGACAGATCGTCGAACGGCGGAAGATCCCCGCTGATCGAATGGGGAATCAGCCGGATCACCTGCGATTCGACGCGGGGACGAGGCAAGAAGGAGCCGGGTCGCAGGCGCAGGATCCGGTCGATC
>JAPUIN010000042.1 GCA_027297005.1 Acidobacteriota bacterium | reverse complement strand
CTCCGTGGAGAGGCGGCGGATCTCATCCGGCATCGTGGCCGAGAAGAGAAGCGTCTGGCGGCGGGTCGGCAGCGCGCGGATGATGCGGCGCACGTCCCGGATGAATCCCATGTCGAGCATGCGGTCCGCTTCATCCAGGACCAGCACTTCCAGGTTCTTGAAATTGATGTTCCCGCGCCCGATGTGGTCGAGAAGGCGGCCGGGAGTGGCGACCAGGATGTCGACCCCGCGGCGCAGCGCCGTCTCCTGCGGCTGGTAGCCGACGCCGCCATGGATGACCGTCGAGGTCAATCTCACGTGACGGCCGTAGGCCCGCAGCGATTCCCGTATCTGGAGCGCGAGCTCGCGTGTCGGGGTCAGGATCAGTGCTCGCAGCCGGCCGTGTGATCCGGCGCGCAGGCGGTGCAGGATCGGCAGCGTGAAGGCGGCCGTCTTGCCGGTGCCGGTCTGCGCGCAGCCGATCAGATCGCGCCCCGCGAGGACGCCGGGGATGGTCCCCTTTTGAATGGGTGTCGGGGTCCGGTATCCCTTTTCGCACACTGCGCGCGTGATCTCGCTCGCGAGACCGAGTTCGTTGAATGGCAACAGAATCTCCTTAGTGCCGGCGCGCATGGCGCACGGCGTGTGATGACCGCGGCCGGAGGGCCGCAGGCTGACCACGGCATTCGGCCGCAGCCGTATTTTTAAATTGAACCTTGTGGGAACGTTTTGTTCTAGCCGTTCAGGCTGGAACCCGCCCCTGAGCGGGTCGACTCCGGTAGGTGAAGACTGCCAGCTCGCGGTTCTGTTACGCGGCCATCATAGGGCAGATGGTCAAAATTGTCGAGCCCCTCCTGCCCACCCCCTCCGTGGACAGGCAGCTCCAAACCGATCCGAAGGGACGATACGGAGGAGAACAGGGCTTCCGTATAATCCGTAACTTGCTGTATTTAAATACTTTGTAGAAGTAGTCGAATTTCTTAATCTGTATTACTTGACATATACACTTGGGCGTCGTATAAAAGTGAATGTGTATTAGTCAAATAATTCACTTGCTGTGGAGATCCAGGGGGCCGAACGGCAGGGAAGGTGGAGCCGGGTTCCGGACGACGGCAAGGGGGAGGTTGATATGACAGGACGCGACATGGTTCGCATCGGTATCATCGTTCTTACAACCTTATTGATGCTGGGCGCTCCTCTCGCCCTGGGTGCGTTCGTGCGGGCGAACGTGCCGCATTGCTCCGTTGCTCTCGTCGCGTACACCGGTTCCGGTCTCCCCGCCGATGAGGGAGGTCAGCACGGTGTCGGTATCCGCCTGAGCATCGGCGATGCCCGGGTTGACGGGGGCCGCGGGATGCGGGTGGAGTTCTGGCAGCCGGCGAGCAAAGGGGAGCGGATCTCGCTCGCCGGCCGGGGCGGTCGTTCCTTCGCGGCGACGGTCCGCCGTGTCGCAATGGTGGGGCGTGTGGCGCACGGCGCCGCGTCGACGTTGCTGCGCTGCGTACTGGGCGGGAACTGGGAGTCGACCGGTCCGGAGTTCTGAATGACCGAGATGGAAGCGCGCGTTCTGATCGTGGTCGATCCGAACAGTGGTGTGCCGGTCTACCGGCAGCTGATGGATCAGATCCGGTTTTACATCGCCAGTGGTCTCCTGAAGCCGGGCGATGAGCTGCCGTCGACGCGCGTGCTCTCCTCGGAGCTGGGGGTGAATCCGATGACGATCAGCAAGGCGTACAACATTCTGGAACGGGACGAAATCATCGAACGCCGTCCGGGGCGGCCGCTCGTCGTCCGAGCGCTCGACGGCGGGCAGGTGCGCGAGCGCCGCCTCGAGCAGCTCCGCGGGAGCCTCGGGTCCGCCGCCCGTGTCGCTCGACAGCTCGGTATCAGCAGGGATGATGCATTGAGGGTTTTCGGCGGCATGCTGGGCATGTCGAAGGGGGGGTCGGATGCACCGCCCCAGGATGGGGGAGGAGGCGAGCAATGAAGGTCCTCGAGTTCGACAACGTTCATCGTGCCTACCGGCGCGGCGTCGACGTGCTGCGAGGCGTGAGCTTCTCAGTCAGCGCCGGCGACGTCGTCGGGCTGCTCGGCCGCAACGGCGCCGGCAAGACGACACTGATGCGGATCGCGATGGGGATGATCGAGCCGCAGGCCGGATCGGTGCGGGTGTTCGGGCTCGATCCGCGCAAAAAGCCGCTCGAGATCAAGAAGCGCATCGGTTACGTCGCCGAGGATCAGACATTGCCGCCCTTCCTCACGGTGGCGGAGGTGATCGATCTGCATCGTGGCCTTTTTCCGGGATGGGATGACGCGCTGGCGCGCGACCTGGCGGGGCAGTTCGAGCTGCCGGCGAAGGCGCGTGTGGCTACCCTGAGCAAGGGGCAGGCGCGCCAGGTTGCCCTGCTGTGCGCCGTGTCGCACCGGCCGGAGGTGCTGCTGCTGGACGAGCCGGCGGGAGGTCTCGACCCGGTGGCACGACGCCAGTTCCTCGAGACCTCAATCCAGCTGCTCAACGAGGCGGGCACGACCATCATCTTTTCATCGCACTACATGGGGGACGTCGAGCGGATGGCCGGTCGCATCGTCATGCTGCATGACGGCAGCGTGATGATCGACAACGATCTCGATCAGTTGCGCGAGGAGTTCTCGCTGGCGCTGGTGCCACGCGGGCCGAAGGTGACGCGCGAGAGCCTGCTCGGACTGGACGGCTGCCTCGGCGTGCGGGAGGGATCGGTGGCAATGCACGCCGTCTTCCAACTCGGCCCCGATGCCAGCCGTGCCGTCCTGGAGCGTGGCCTGGGCGTCGACGGGGCGCGTTGCCGGTCGGTCGCCCTCGAGGAGATGTTCATCGAGCTGGTCGGAAGCCGCGCCTCCGAGCGTGGAGGGCAGGCATGAGCGCGGCGCACCGCGGCGACCAGGCGATCACCACGACGGCCGGTGCGAGCCTCGGAGTGCCGGGCAGACTCTGGAGCTGGCTACGTCAGGATCCCATGATCCGATCCCTTCCGCGGTGGCTCCCGATCGCGGTGGTCATCACGACAGTGATGCTCAGCGTCGTCACCCTGGCCAGGCGTCTGCCCGGGGGTTCCCTCCTGGCCAATCCGTTCTGGGATCATGCCGCGTGGGCTCTCTGCTTCTGGGCGGCGATCGCGATCTCCCTCTGTTCGCCGGGATTCCGTACTCGATGCGGTCCGTTCGCCCTGGCGATGCCGGTCCCCTCCCGTCAATTGTGGCTCGTACACCAGGTGGCGGTGATCCTGTCCGGCGCCGCCATCCTCGCTGTATCGGGCGGCCTCGTGGCTGCGATCGCATCGTTGCGTGCCCTGGCCCCGGAGCGCGCGCCGTTGTTCGAGCCGGATGTCACCCGCCTGGTGATCCACCTCATCATTGGTCTCGTCCTCGCGACAGCGCTCCTGCAGAGCCGGCGTCCGGGCTTGCGTGAGATTCCGGCCGATCGCAGGTTTGTCCCCTTCCTCGCGGCGACGATTTTCGGGGTCCTCCTGTTGATCGTGATGCTCGGCGAGAGTCCTACCTGGGTGAGCCTCGTTCCTCTGGGCGTGGCGATCGCGATCGCCGTTCGGACCTATCGAACGCTCCCGGCGTCATTCACCCTTGTGCCCATTGAGCTGGACGCGATGGGCGGGATGATTGATGGGATGCCGGGTCCGCACGGAGCGAACTCCGGCTCGGTCAAGGTTGATGACTGGCCCGTCGCGGCAGGGGCGGCGCGGTCAGGGGCAGGCCGGGCCTGGCTCCTGTATTCGATGATCTACCAGACGCTCGCGAAGAAGCCGCTTGTGGGGCTTCTGATCCTGCCGCTCCTGCTCCTCTTCGGCATGGTCCTCGGGGGGGCGTTCTTCGGCGAGGATGAAGACCTCCGCTACTCGCATATCGTGATGGTCTCCTACATTCTGTTTGCCTTCTCCGCGCCGCTGACGGGACGCATTCATCTCCTGGATCACCTGCCGATCTCGCGCCGGCGGCTGTTCGCCTGCGTGACCGTGCCCAGCCTGTTCCTGATTTGCCTCGGCTACGGGGGAGGATGGCTGATGGCGGCGTGGAGGGAGGAGCCGAAGGAGCAAATCGAGTATCGCAAGGAGGACCGCGGTCACTCTCTGTACGTGCCGCTCGCGGCGTGCAAGATCGCCTGGGACGGCCAGCCTCCCGAAAATGGATCCCTCTGGGGCGAGTCCCACCCGGCCTGGAAGGTGGCGCTCTACAACGGCAGCAGAGCGGTGCTTTACTCGCCCTACAGTACGCCGGCGGATGGCTCGGTGGAGTTCGTCGCCCACCAGATCAGCCGGGCGACAGAAATGATTTATGGGCATGCGATCCCGGCCGAGGAAATCATTGACCGATATCTCGAGGTCGACGAAGGAGGGTGGGTGTCTGCGGCCCCGGGAGGCCTGACGCTCGAGCGGGACTATCCCGAGCTGAAGCCGCGCCGCGTGGGTCCCGAATTTCCACTGCTGATCCTGGCATCGTCGGTGTTGTGGCTGATTCTTCTGGCGATTTACCTGCGCACGTTCCGGACCGGGATCTCCGATGGGATCCGTAAGGCGGTCTACATCGGGATCCTCGTGGTGACGCTCGGTATTCACGTCGGCCAATTCCTTCTGGCGATAACGGATCAGGTGGAACTCTCGGTAGTGGCCGGGTTCATGCAGATCCTGGTTCGCGCCCTCACCGAGGCGCTGCCCGGCGGCGCGGTAACGGTCTGGATCGCGAGCGGCCTGTTGCTCCTGGCCTCCTATCTCGTGGTGGAATCGAGCTTCAATCGGATGGAGGCGATCTCCGGGCCTTGGTGTGGCACCTGTTAGCAAACGGCGCGTTCCGGGCCGGTTCCCCTTCGTCTTGCGCGTTCCCCGCCCCCTGTCGTAGACTGCGCAACCCAGAGCGGTCCAGTCCGACATCCCGTCCGACCGCACGTATCCTCTTACTTAGGGTTGGCGGTCGATTTGAATAGGATGGGCGGCCGAGCAGATTCCCCGGAACCGCTCCGGTTCTCGATGAATCCAACAATTCCGCTGACTCCCGCGGAGGAGGGAAAACTCGAATGGCCGACTGGCTGAACGAATGGCTGAATGTCGTATTCCGATGGGCCCACGTGATCGCCGGGGTGATGTGGATCGGCCATCTGTGGTTCTTTAATTTCGTCAACAGCCAGGTGGCCAAGACGTTCGACGCCGACTCGAAGAGGAAGGTCGTTCCCGAGTTGATGCCGCGCGCCCTGTTCTGGTTTCGCTGGGGCGCCGCCTGGACCTTCATCACCGGCATCCTGCTGCTCGGGATCGTCTACTACATGGGCGGGAATCTTCTGAGGCCCGACTGCACGTGGAGCGCCGGTGTCGGAACGATGGTCGGGCTCGGGGTTATGATCGTCGGGTTCTTCATCTATGACCTGTTGTGGAACACGGGACTGAAGGGGAAGCCGTTCATCGGCACCGTCATCTCTCTCGTTCTGTTGTCCTGCGCGGCGTGGGGGATGTCCTGCATCTTCTCCGGACGGGCGGTCTTCATTCACATCGGCGCGATCTTCGGGACCGCGATGGCGGCCAACGTCTGGATGCGGATCTGGCCGGCGCAGCGCAAGATCATCGCGGCGATTCGGGACGGTCAGGCGCCCGACGGCGCGCTGGTCGCAGTGGCCGGGATGCGCTCGAAGCACAATACCTACATGTCGGTCCCTCTGCTGTTCCTGATGATCAGCAATCACTACCCGACAGTCTACGGCGGAAACAACAGCTGGATGTACGCCATCGGCTTCGTCATCGTCGGCTTCCTTTTCACGTACTGGATGTACGCCAAATCGGCCTCGGCGTCGCCGTCGAAGTACTGAGGAGAAAACTGGCAAGCCGCTCGACGCGCGCCCGATCGGCGCTGCGGATCGGCCACAATTCAGTGATCTCAAATATGCCGTGACATCAAGAGGTAGCAGACGCTGGAAGAGGCGGGGGGAACCCCGCCTCTTTTTTAGGCCCCTGCTCCGCCAGCGCGAGCACCGCGGGGCTTGGGCCCGGCCGGCTTTTTAGGGGAGGATCGCGGCTTGGCGACTGAAATCCTTCCCTGCGTCGAGGTGGCTCCCACGGGGCCCGTCAAATCGACCGTGATCTGGATGCACGGCCTGGGGGCGAATGGGCACGACTTCGAGCCAATCGTCCCCTCGTTCGGCATGGATGATGACCATGGTGTGCGGTTCGTCTTCCCGCATGCGCCGAAGCGAGCGGTGACGATCAACATGGGGTTGATCATGCCGGCCTGGTACGACATCCGCGAGATCGATCTGGGGCGCAACCACGACGAGGAGGGGATCCGCGAGTCGGCGGCGCAGATCGAATCCCTGATCGCCCGGGAGAAGGAGCGGGGCGTGCCGGCGGAAAATTTGATTCTCGCCGGTTTTTCCCAGGGCGGGGCGATGGCTCTGCACGTCGGATTGCGGCATTCCGAAGCGCTCGCGGGGATTCTCGCCCTGTCGTGTTATCTCGTTTGCGCAGATTCCGTCGAATCGGAGATCAGTAAGGCGAACCGCGCCGTGTCGATCTTCCAGGCACATGGCCGGCAGGACCCGATGATCCCCGAGGATCGCGGCGCCGAGACGCGGGATCGCCTGATCCAGCTAGGCTACGACGTCGAGTGGAAGAGCTACAACATGGGGCACGAGGTGCATCCACAGGAGATCGAGGATATTGGCGACTGGCTGCGCCGCCGCCTGCGGCGCCCGCTCTCCTCGTCGTGAGGATTCGCCCCCTCCTCTTGTCTCTCCTTCTCCTCGCCACTCCGGCTGGTCCCCTCCCGTTCGCGACGGATAAGGATCGCCCGCCGGCTGCGGAGGAGGACACGGGCAATCCAACCGCTGAGAACCGTTCCGGAGGAGGGGAGACCGGATTCCGAAAGCACTCCCGGACCTTTCTGGACGACGGGAAGTATCTCCTCACCTTTCCCTCCCGTCCGACGAGACGGGGGGTCTTCATCACCGCTTCAGTCGTCGGTGCGACTGCCTACCTGGTGACGCGCGACGAGGAGCTCCGTGACTGGCTCGAGGGGCATCGCTCAGAGACGACCGGTGATCTGGAACGGATCTTCGAGCCGATCGGACGGGCCGGTTCGGGCTTCGTCATCACGGGGGGCGGCTGGTTGCTGGGGCGCTTTTTCGGGCGCGACAGATTGCGGCGCACATCGGCTGTGGCATTCGAGTCGTTCGTCTACACGGGCGTCATCACGGCGGCCGCCAAGGGGCTGTTCGCACGGGAGCGGCCGGACGAGCCGGGATCGACCGGCCAGTTCTGGGAGGGGGAATCGGCGTTCCCCTCGGGACACACGTCGAGGACGTTCGCGATCGCGAGCGTCTTCGCCGAGTCGTACGGGCCGCGCGCCGCTTGGGTCGCCTACCCGATCGCCACCCTCGTCGGGCTGGCGCGTCTCGAGGACAGCACACACTGGGCCTCGGACGTGCTGGCCGGCGGAGCCCTCGGGATTGTGATCGGGAAGGCTCTCGCCCGTCGTCACGATCTGCGCCCGGACGATCGCTCCTCCGGCCGACGGCGAGGGGCGCGGTACGCGATGATGGCGGGCCCGGGCGGGTTCGGTGTGCGTATTCATCTCGGACCGTAGGAGCCTGTCCGGGTATTCCGTGGGGTCGCGTTCGGTCGACGAGCTGGAGCGGCTCGACACGGGACGTGGCGATCGCACTTGATATCCCCTCGCCCGGGATGATAGAAATCGTCTCTCCGAACAGAGATAAGGAGCCAAGACCGATGGCCGAAGCGGATCCCGGCAAGGAGCCCAAAAACTTTCACCTCGACATCCCGGCGGACACATTTGGAGCGACAATGCCCGTGCTGGCGCGGCTGCGTGCCATTCCTAAAACGCAGGTACTGCGGGGTTCGTCGTACGTGCTAGAGGGTGAGGTTCCGGTGGCTCGCGTCCACGAGCTACAGCAGCAGTTGGGAGGTGTGACGCGCGGCGAAGGAGTGCTGGAGTGCGCGTTCAGCCGCTACGAACCGGTCCGTGGCAGCGTCCCGACCTTACCGCGCTCGGACAACAATCCGCTGAACCGCAAGGAGTACCTGCTGCACGTTGTACGGCGTGTGTAGTGCCGCAACGCTAGCGGGGCAGTCCTAATCCCCGCGTAGCGATGATCGTGCGCTGGATTTCGGACGTGCCGGCGATGATTGTACCTGTCGTTGCGTTGATGAGCGCCTGAACAACGCGGCCGCCCAGCCGCGAGCGCCCGTCTTCATGCGTCAGATTTCCGAACTCGCCGGTGATGCCCTGGGCGGTGACGCCCAGCCGCTGAAAGGCCTCGCTCATGAACAGTTTCGCCTGCGACGACTCGCGGTCGGGCAGTTCGTCAGCGGCATGCAGGTCGACGACACGCAGCGTCAACAGCCGCCCGATCTCCCAATCGATCTGGTGCTGCGCGAGCGCGCGCCTGGCCGGCGGACTGGGGTCCGCCTCCCGCGTGAGGGTGGCCAGGTCGCGCAGCATACGCGAGAACTGGCCGATCAGCAGCGCGTCCCCGCGCTCGTACTGGAGGAGGCTAGTTGCATACTTCCAACCGCTGTTCTCTTCGCCGATGCGGTTCCCCACAGGGATCTCTACGTCCTCG
>JAPUIN010000419.1 GCA_027297005.1 Acidobacteriota bacterium | reverse complement strand
CGACACGCTGCAGCGGGTGCAGATCCTGCGAGGTCTCAGGAAGGGGGATTTCGACGTTCGGGTGGGGGTCAATCTTCTGCGCGAGGGGCTCGATCTTCCCGAGGTGTCGCTGGTCGCCATCCTGGACGCCGACAAGGAGGGCTTCCTGCGCAGCGCCGGCTCACTCATCCAGACCTGCGGCCGCACCGCGCGCAATGTCCGTGGCCGGGTGCTTATGTACGCTGATCGGATCACCAATTCGATGCGGACCGCCATCGATGAGACGAACCGCCGCAGGTCGCTGCAGGGAGAATATAACCGGCGCCATGGGATCACGCCCGAAACGATTACGAAGGTGATCGATGAAGTGCTCGGAAGCGTGTACGAGGCTGACTATCTCAAGGTGTCGTTGCAGGTCTCAGAAGGGGAAGAGGCAGGCAAGAGCCCGGCAGAGATCGAGGCCGACATCGCGGGCCTGCAGGCCGAGATGCACAGAGTAGCCGAGGCGCTTCGTTTCGAGGAGGCGGCGGCGCTGCGCGACCGGATCCAGTATCTTCGCAAAGTGCTCGTCCTCGCGAGCAACTGAATCGGTATGACGATGACAACCGGAATGAACCCGGCCCGCCTGATGCTCGATGATCTTCCCGCCTCCCCCGGCGTTTACCTGTATCGCGATCAGTCGGGCAGGGTCATTTACGTGGGAAAGGCAAAATCGCTCAGGAGCCGTGTGCGTTCGTACTTCCAGGGCACAGCGGGAGGGGAGCCGAAGACCGATGCGCTCCTGGCGGATATCCACGGCCTCGAGTACATCGTAACGCGCACCGAGGTGGAAGCGCTGATCCTCGAGAACAATCTGATCAAGAAGGAAAAGCCCCATTACAACATCCGGCTGCGTGATGACAAGAATTTTCCCTATCTGAAGATGACGACCACCGAACCATATCCGCGGGTCGTTCTCGTGCGTCGCGCGCGGCTCGACGGCAATGCCTATTTTGGCCCCTATCTGCCGGCCAGCGCCGCGCGTCGGACGATTCAGATGGTGGCGCGCCACTTCAAGGTGGCCACCTGCTACGAGCACCTCGATGGGAGCCGTCCGCGTCCCTGCCTGCTGTACCAGTTGAATCAATGTCTCGGCCCTTGCGCCGGCTTGGTCCAGCAGGACGACTATGCTCAGGCGGTGCAGGACGCCCGGCTTTTTCTCGAGGGACGGGGGCGCGATCTCCTCTTGCGCCTCAAGGGGAAGATGCTGGAGGCATCGAAGCGGGAGCACTATGAAGCGGCCGCGAATTACCGCGATCTGATCCGCACCGTGCAACGAATGTCCGACCGACAGACGGTCGCCTCGGTGGGGCTCGAAGAACAGGACTACGTGGGGTACGTACGCGAAGGAGCGATCGCCTCGGTGCAGATCTTCCAGATGCGTGAAGGACAGGTGCAGTCGCGCCGCGAACTGTCGTTGGAGGGGATCCGGGAGGAGGATCCGGAATTCCTCGCGGCCTGTCTGGGACGCTACTACGAGAGTGTCGATCATGTTCCGGCCACGATCTTCGTGTCGATCGAACCTGCTTCCCGACGGGTCCTCGAAGAGTGGATGTCCGCGAAGAAGGGCTCGCGGGTCGCGATCCGTGTTCCGCGGCGCGGTGCGCGGTGCCAGTTCCTGGATACCGTGGTGCGCAATGCGCGTCTGACCTTCGATGCGATGTTCCGTGCTCCCCACACGCATGGCATCGAGATCCTCGAGGGACTTCAGGAGATCCTCGCCCTCGACGAGCCTCCCCACCGTATCGAGTGCTTCGACATCTCGCACATCCAGGGATCGGACCCGGTGGCATCCCTGGTCGTCTGGGAGGCGGGTCGCCCGAAGCGCGGCGACTTCCGCCGCTTTCGTGTGAAAACGGTCGAGGATGGTGATGATTTTGCCTCGATGGCCGAGGTGGTCGGACGACGCGACGTCCGGCTGCTCAAGGAGGGGAAGACACTCCCGGATCTGGTGTTGATCGACGGAGGATAGGGGCAGCTCTCCTCCGCGACGGCGGTCCTCGAACGCCTCGGACTGGGGCACCTGCAGGTCGCCAGCCTGGCGAAACGGGAGGAGGAGATCTTCCTGGACGGCCGGAAGGAATCGATCCGGATCCCTCACGATTCCCCCGTGCTCCATCTGGTCCAGAGAATACGTGACGAGGCGCACCGGTTCGCCGTCACCTACCATCGCAAGGTTCGATCGCGGCGGACGATTGCGACGGCACTGACGGGGATCGATGGGGTCGGTCCGCGCCGCGCGAAGCTTCTCCTGAAACGTTTCGGGTCGCTGAAGGGGGTGCGCGATGCCTCGCTGCCGTCGTTGGCGGAGGCGGTCGGCCCACGACTGGCCGAGAGGATCCGCGCCAGCCTGCAGGGGACGGCGGCCTGATCGGGCCTGTGCTATAGTCGCGCCGCTATGGTGCAGGGCGTTCGCTCATTCTGGTCCTCGGGTACCGGGATCCTCCTCCTGACCCTGCTCATCCTGATCGCAGGCGTCTCCGGTTTATCGATCCTGCTCATCCACGACGTCACGCATCCGTCGCGATCGACGACCAGTCTGGATCCCGCGGATCTCAGCGTGCGAGTCGAGGAGATCGAGTTCGAGGCGGCGGACGGAATTCCGCTTTCGGGATGGTTCGTCAGGGGACGGCCCGGGTGGCCGGCGATTCTGTTGTGCCACGATCTCGGCAGCTCGCGTCTGGACCTGCTGGCGACCATGGTTCCGCTGAGTCGCAGCGGATATCCGATTCTGATGTTCGACTTTCGCGGGCACGGAATGAGCGGTGGAGGAGGGGCGACGCTCGGCATCCTCGAACGGCTCGACATCATTGGCGCAATCGAACACCTGAAACAGCGCGACGATATCGACACCGGTCGAGTCGGCATCCTGGGGATTGGTCAGGGCGCCTACGCCGCCGCGCTCGCCGCGCTCGAGCGCGAGGAAATCAGGGTCCTGGCGCTTGATTCGATCTACCCCGACGTGGCGACGCAGCTGGACAGACTGATCGGTGATCGCCTGCCGCCCCTCCTCCAGCGGGTGGTTCCGGTCGTCGGTCTGTTCTACAATCCCTATCTGTCGTTCAGGATGAAGGGATCCGTGATCAGCGAATCGATCGGAGTGCTCGCGGACCGCAACATATTGTTCATTGCCGCGGCCCGGACCCCGGGGCGTTTCCGTGAGCAGCAGAAATTGTATGAGGCCCTGCCGGACGATCCGTCCGGCGACAGCAGCTTTATCGAGATGGAGGGATCGGGCGTGACCGGTCTTTACGGGGAAGAGAGAAAGGCCTACGACGAAATGATTGTGTCGTTTTTCAGCCGCAACCTCCGGGGCGGCGGCGCCCAGGGTCGGGGCAGCGGGAATGCCCTCAGGGTGGTGGATCCGTGACGCGGGTTGTCCGGATCCCCGTTCGCGAGCTCCTGGCGGTCGCGACCTCTCTTTTCTGGGGGATGGGGGTGATAGGTTGCTCGCTACCCGGAAGCGCCCCGCGCCGCACCACCGGTCCCAATATCATATTAATAACGGTCGAGAGCCTGAGGGTCGATCGGGTCGGCTGCTACACCGGCGACGAATCGAGTCTGACCCCTTCGATCGATCTGCTGGCCGAGCGAGGCACGCGATTCGAGCGCGCTTATACGGCGTCTCCCTCGACCGTCCCGGCCGTGGCCAGTCTCATGACCGGCCTTAATCCTCGCGGCCACGGTCTTCATGACGATATCGGCGGGAGAATCCGGGAGGGCGTTCCGACCGTGGCAAGCGTGCTGAAGGAGGCCGGATACCGGACTGGCGCCGTCATCGCCACAACGCTCCTCGACTCCGATAGAGGGCTTGATCGCGGGTTCGATCTATACGACGACACGTTCAGAGCGCCATCGCACGTCGGACCGGTGAAAGCGGTGGAGCGCCCGGCGGAGGAGGGGCTTCAGATCGCGTTGGAGTTCCTCGACGCGAAAGAGGAGGATCGACCATTCTTCCTGTGGCTCGACTTTCATGATCCCCACTACGATCACGTCGCGCCGATCGAGAGCGAGGGGAGCGACGACCCCTACGCCGCCGAGGTCGCCCACGTCGACACCCAGATTGGGGCCCTTCATGAAGCGCTGGATGCGCGGGGACTTCTCGGGCAGACCTACATCGCGCTGGTCGGAACCCATGGTGAGGGACTGGAGGATCAGGGTGAGATCGGGCACGGGATCTATCTGCACGAGACGACGATTCGCGTGCCGTTCTTGATCGCCCCTCCGGTCACGCCGGAGTCCGTGACTCCCGTCGACGGTGAAGCGAAGGAAGAACAGGCCGACCGCCTCGTGGCGGCGAGCGAAGAATCGGGAGAGCCGGTCCCGGGACGGATCATCGACCGGGTGGTCGGATTGATCGACCTGGCCCCGACACTCCTCCATCTTGCGGGGGAAAGGCTGCCGGGGGAGTTGGACGGGCACTCTCTGCACGATCTGATTGAGAGTGATCGGGAACCGCACGGGGATGACCGGAATGCTGACGACCCGGTCCCCGGGGGCGAGTCGCGCCGGTACTTCATCGAGGCGATGCAGCCGCACGCCGCCTATGGCTGGAGCCCTCTCTTCGCGGTGGTGGAAGGGGAGCGGAAGGTGGTCGTAGGACCGCGGCTCGAGGCGTTCGATCTGGAGGCGGATGCGGCGGGTATCAAGGCTCTTGCAGAGCCGCCGGGGTGGGCTGATGGTCTGGCCCGGTGGGGGCGGGAGCGGCTCGGACCCGCCGAGGAGGAACGCCCGGACCGGCGGGCGCTGCAGGCGGCGGTGGAGGGGCTGAGCCTCCCCTGGGGCAACAGCCCGATTTGTCTGGAGAAGATTGACTTCCCCGATCCGCGGGATTTCGTTTCCCTGAACGGCCCCCTGTTCCGGGCTACGACCCTGTACGATCAGGGGCTGAGAGGACAGGCCTGGCCTCTGATGGAGGAGATCCTGAAGGAAGACGCCTCAAATTACCGCGCGCTGCTCATATCTATTCAAAGCGCGAGAGCGTCCTGGATGCTCGACAGGGAGGAGGAGCGGATGCAGGTCCTGCAGTGCAATTACCCCTTCCGGGATGAGCCGTATCACACTCTGGCACACGGTCTGATCAATACGGGGGATCTGGAGCAGGC
>JAPUIN010000418.1 GCA_027297005.1 Acidobacteriota bacterium | reverse complement strand
TCATCGAGCAGTTCAAGGGTCTGGGCGCGTCCGCCATGGTGCTGCCCTTCGGCGAGCTCTATACCTCGCTTCAGAACGGTGTGATCGACGGCCAGGAGAACCCGCTCGACATCATCGAGCGCATGAAGTTCTTCGAGGTGCAGAAGCATGTCCTGGTAACCAATCACGGCGAGAACGTCCAGGTCATCTTCTTCAATCCGGGCTGGTGGAAGAAGCTGCCGGGGTCCTACCGCGGGGTCATCAGGAGCGCCTTCATGATCGAGAGTGCCGCCGTCGAAAGGGGCAAGACCGATGACGCGGCCAAGTCTCTCGAGTTCATCAAGACGGCCGGCCTCAATGTTCGCATCGCCAGCGAGGCCGAGCGCGACAAGATCAGGGAGCTCGCCTATCCACCCGCGCGCGACGCCTATATCGCGATGGCCGGCGAAGAGGGTCGCAGGCTGATCGCGCTCTACGAGAAGGAGCTCGCGGCCAGGGGCAAGTAAGTCGTCCCGACGATACACCGATCGCGATGACAAGGGGTGCTTCGGCGCCCCTTGTCGCGACGGAGTATAGTCCGGAACCGGTATCGGACATGAGACGCGCACTCGGAACACTCGCCGACATCTGGGGAACGATCGAACGCTACGGTGCGGCGCTGGTCATGATCGTCATGACCGCGCTCTACGGGTTCAATGTCCTGGTGCGGTTCCTGGCCCCTGCCTATGCCAGCGATTTCGCATGGATCGACGCGGCCGCGCGCTTGCTCATGGTGTGGGTCGTCTTCCTGGCGTTGGGCATCACATTGGAGGTCGGCCGCCACGTCTCGGTCGACCTCGTGCGCGGCCGGCTGAGCGCCGCCGGCGAGCGGGTTTTGTTTGCCGTGATCGACGTGGTCGGCCTTGTCTTTTCGGCCGGCGCGGCGGTGCTGGCGCTGCAACTGACCGTCTTCGTGATGCGGACGGGCCAGATCAGCCCGACGCTCGGGACACCGGCCTACTTCCTGTATCTGGCTCCGGCCGTCGGGTTCACGTCGCTGGCGTTTCGCTATCTGCTCCGGTTGCTGGCCATTCGTGATGCGCGCCGCCAGCCCGTCGAAGCGGACTGGCTCAGTGAGGGCGAAGGATGATCTTCCTGATCATGGCCGTGGCCGGCGTGATGCTGTTCCTCGGCTTCGAGATGATCCTCGTCCTTGGCGTGCCGGTGTTCCTCGCCAAACTAGCCTTCTTCGGCGCCATGCCGGATCTCGTGCTGGTCCAAAAGATGATCGGCGGGATCGATCACAGCATCCTTCTGGCGATCCCCTTCTTCATTTTTGCCGCCGAGCTGATGGCCGGCGGCCGCATCGCCCAGTTGCTGAGCCGATCGGCGGGCTCGTGTTTCCGGCGCGTACCGGGCGGGGCCGGACATTCGGCGATCGCCGGATCGATGGCCTTCGGTGCCGTGTCGGGGTCGGCCCCGGCGACGGTCGCGGCCCTCGGGCGGCTGATGTATCCACAGCTCAGGGAGGCCGGATTCAGCAACAAGTTCAGCCTCGGCCTGATCATTTCGGCGGCCGAAACGGCGCTCCTGATCCCTCCGAGCCTGGCCTTGATCATTTATGGATGGCTGTCGGAAACGTCGATCAGCCGCCTCTTCGCGGCCGGCCTCGTCGTCGGAATCGTGCTTGGACTGGCATTTGCCGGGCTCGTCATGGTCGAGGTGATGCGCCATCGCCTGACGGCGCATGAACCGGGACGCCTCGCGGCGGCGGGCGAGGTCGTGAAAGGCACCGTCTGGGCGCTCGGAATGCCGGTGATCATCCTCGGCGGCATTTATGCCGGGCTGTTCACGGCCACCGAGGCGGCCGCCGTGAGCGTTCTTTACGCGGCCTTCGTCGAAACCGTGAGATTTCGTTCGCTGACACGTGGTGGGCTGCTGCGGGTGGCGCAGCGGAGTGCCGTATTGACCTCGGTGATCTTCATCCTTCTGGCGGTCGGCAGCACCTTGGCGTTCTTCATCACGCTCGCGCGTGTTCCCGACTCCATCATCGTCTTCATGCATTGGATCGGGGCCGGACCGATCCTCTTCCTGCTGATCGTCAACGTCACCTTCCTGGTGGCGGGAATGTTCATGGATCCGGGATCCGCGATGCTGATTCTGGTGCCGACGCTTTTCCCCGTGGCACAGTCGCTGGGGATCGACCCGGTTCATCTCGGACTGGTCATTTGCCTCAACGTGTGCACCGCGATGATAACGCCGCCGTTCGGTTTGGACATATTCGTCGCCTCGTCGACGCTCAACAAACCGGTGGTCGAGATAACGAAGGGTGTCGGACCGTTCATCGTGGTCAACCTCATCGTGCTCATGATCATCACCTATGTTCCGGGCGTTGCGACGTTTCTGCCAAATCTGTTGTTTGACTAGCCGACCACATCGGCCGCCACGATCGCAGTTAACCTTTGCTGGACGCGCTCCGCGCCAATTCGCAATTTCGTCAAAGATCTCAACACGGTTCTCGACTAAACTAACCGATGGTACTAAGAGTGGGGGCAGGTCGCTGTTCG
>JAPUIN010000417.1 GCA_027297005.1 Acidobacteriota bacterium | reverse complement strand
ATCGTGTCACGCCTGCTCGAGAAACGTCCGGCTGCGCGCTATCCGAACGCCCGCGCATTGCTCGCGGATCTGCAGAAAGTGCGGGGTGACTCGCCACAGGCCGCCCGCGCCGAGGCTGCCGGAGACTGCGAGGAGACCGTCATCGACAGGGTTGGGGGCACTGCCGTGGGTGCGTCCGCGGCGAGAGCGATCGGTGGCGCGACCCGTCTCGCGGTTGCTGGGGCGCGGGCGATCGCCACGCGGGGGAAAATGACGGCCGGCCCCGTTCTGCGCTCCCTCGCGCGGGCCCTGGCCGACCGGACCGGACGGCGCCGGGTGCTTCTGATCGGGGCAGGCGTCCTTGGCGCGGTCCTGTTCGCCGGGGCGTTCCAGTCGATCCTGGGCGCATCGCGCGTCGAGGTCGTTATGAAACACGGTTTCGAATCGGGGCGACTGCGAATCGAGGTCGACGGCCGCGAGGTCATCGATCGGCGGTTCAGTGGCGAGAGCCGGTCGACGAAGATATTCGGCAAGGAGTTTTTCGAACGGCAAGGGGGCGAAGTGACCGATTCATTCTCCATCACTCCCGGCGAGCACGAGATCACGGTTGAGCTCGAAGGTGACGGCGAGGCGCGTTCCCGCACGATCAGAAGGACGGTGCCACGCGGCGCCGAAGCCCACCTGGAAATCAAAGCCGGGACCGCTTTCACGAGGGGCCTGAAGCTCAACTGGTCGGCGACCTCGGGCCGGTAAATCCCGCCGGCCCGCGCCGGGCCGGGGTCTGGTATCATCCCCACCAAATCCATTTCAGTTGCTGAACCGTCCGGTCTGCCTGCGTCCGGGGGACGAAGCGGGTCCGATGCGGAGCAGATCGAGATCGGAGAGGAGCGACCTTGTCGAAGCAATCCAGGAGGGGCAGACCATCCCTACGAAGTCGGAGTGATTCCAGAGCCCGCGCCGGGACCGGTAGACGGCGACCGGCCGGAACGGCTCTCGCCGTGCCGGTCCTCGCGCTTCTGGTGCTCGCCGCGTGCGGTTCTGGCCAGGAAGAAGCACCCTCGATCGTCATCACCAACGCGACGCTGATCGATGGCACGGGCGCTCCCGCACGCACCGCGGCGGTGCGCATCATCGGCGATCGCATCGTCGAGGTTGGCGATGTCGAGCCATCGTTCCGGGACAGCATCATCGATGCCGGCGGCCTGGTGCTCGCGCCCGGCTTCATCGACACGCACAGCCACGCCGACGGTGAGCTGTTCGAGCATCCCGATGCACTGGCGGCGGTCAATCAGGGGATCACGACGGTGATCGTCGGGCAGGACGGTGGCTCGCCGCGGCCGCTTTCGAGCTTCTTCGAAAAGGTCGAGCAGGCGCCGGCCGCCATCAACATCGCCTCCTATGTGGGGTTCGGTGGGATCCGGCGGCAGGTGATGGGCAAAGACTTCAGGCGCCCGGCCTCGGACGAGGAGATCGAGAAGATGCGCGTCATCGTCCGCGAGGAGATGGAGGCCGGAGCGCTCGGTCTTGGAACCGGCCTCGAGTACGATCCCGGTATTTACTCCACCCCCGAAGAGGTGATCGCGCTGGCGCGCGAGGCGGCCTCTTTCGGCGGGCGATACATCAGCCACGTGCGCAGCGAGGATCGCTGGTTCTGGAAGGCGATCGACGAGATCATCAATATCGGCCGCGAGACCGGCATGCCGGTGCAGATCTCACACATTAAGATCGCCCTCAGAAGCAACCTCGGCAAGACCGCCCGCCTCTTCGAGATGCTGGACAAGGCGCGCAGCGACGGTGTGGAGATCTCGGCCGACATCTACCCCTACACCTACTGGGAATCGACGCTGACCGTCCTGTTTCCGGATCGCGACTACGAGAACCGGGAGACGGCCGCGTTCGCCCTGTCGGAGATCACGACCCCGGAGGGGGCGTACCTCGCCGAGTTCAAACCGAACCCCGAGTATGTTGGGAAGACGCTGGCCGAGATCGCCGCACTCCGCGGGAGTGATCCGGTCACGACGCTCATTGATTTGATCCGCGAGGTCGAGGAGCACCAGGCCCGGACGGGAGAGCGCGGCGGCGAGAGCGTCATCGCCACCAGCATGGACGAGGAGGACGTGGCCCGCCTGATGAACTGGCCGCACACGAACATCTGCACCGACGGATCGCTCGCCGGTTCCCACCCACGAGGGTACGGCTCCTACACTCGCTTTCTCGGGCGCTACGTGAGGGATCGCGGCATCATGGATCTCCCGACCGCCATCTACAAATCGAGTGGTCTCGCGGCGAAGCACATGGGGATTGAGGATCGCGGCGTGATCCGCCCCGGCGCCTATGCCGATCTGGTCCTGTTCGATCCGGACGTCGTGATCGACCGGTCGACCCCCGCGGAGCCGCACGCGCTCTCCCTGGGAATCGAGCGGGTCTGGGTCAATGGCGAGTCGGTCTTCGAGGATGGCAGGACGACCGGCCTGCGGCCGGGGCGTGTGATCCGCAGGGCCTCGGGGGAGGTGACGGGGGGAGCGGGTTGATGACGAAGACGCC
>JAPUIN010000416.1 GCA_027297005.1 Acidobacteriota bacterium | reverse complement strand
GTCAAGGGATTGTCGTTCCGGTCTTTCCAAAGAGGAGGTACCTCGATGTCTTCTCGCTGGAACCTTCCCACTCTGATCCTGAGCGTGATGATCATCGTCGTGATCGCGACCCCCGCGCAGGCGGGCCACGTCCGGTGCACGAAAGACGCCGCGGACTGCGCCGCAGCGATGCGGGAGACGTACCGGGAGCGCGGGTGGTCGGGGATTGAGGACAAGGTCAAGAACGAGGACAGCACCATCGCGATACGCTCGGTGCTCCCGGGCAGCCCGGCCGACCGGGCCGGACTTCACGCGGGGGATATCGTCGTGTCCGTGAACGGAGTCACTCTTTCAAAAGAGAACGAAGCGCGTCTGGATGCGATCTTCATGAGGAGTTTCCGGATCGGCAAGCGACTCAGCATCGGATTCATGCGCGGCGAAGAGGTTCGAACCGTGAGGATGACCCTCGAGCGGATCCCTGACCCCGTGCTCGCCTCGCGGATCGAGCGGCACGACAGGGAAGAGCACCAACTCGCGGCGAAATGACGGGTCGCCGGGCGGGCCCGGCGGGCGCGGATGATAAATTGTGGATTGCGAACGATCGGGGTACTCACATGGCTTCGCCAAAGATTGACAAGAGACGCCACCATCGTGCACGCGCCTCTCTGACCACCCGCATCCACTCGATGCCGGGTGAGGAATCCGGCCTTGAGCTCGTGACGATCGATATCAGTCTCGGGGGGGCGCGCTGCGCAGGAAGCAGGCCGATCGATCTGGAAACGAACCTCCGTATCCATTTCACGCTCGAGGGGGGTGAGCTCCTGAAACCGCAGACGGTGTCGGTGGAGGCGATCATCCGGCGCTGCACCGAGAATCCCGCGGCTCCCGTGAACCGTCGCTACGAAATCGCCATGGAGTTCATCCGCCTGGAATACGAGGACCGGCGGACGCTTCAGACCTACCTCAACAGTCTCTGATCAATCGGCTGGCCGTCTCGTTCCGGAGCCGCTAGTTGGGCGGACGGGGTCCGGTGTGCCCGGCCCCGTCAGGGGGTCAATGCCCGGAGGAATTCGGAATTGGTGGGGTACTTACCGAGTTTGTCGAGTAATTTCATCATGGCATCGCGCGGCCTCATCTCAAACAGAACGCGGCGCAGCCGATGGACGCGGGGAAGCTCATCTGCGGTGAACAGCTTCTCCTCCTTGCGCGTGCCGGATTGGGCGATGTCGACGGCAGGATAGATCCGCTGCTCGAAGAGGGACCGATCGAGTACGAGTTCCATGTTGCCGGTCCCCTTGAACTCCTGGAAGATCACCTCATCCATACGGGATCCAGTGTCGATGAGGGCGGTGGCAATGACGGTGAGACTGCCCCCCTCCTCGGCTTTGCGCGCCGCCCCGAACAGGCGGCGCGGCTGCTCCATGGTGCGAGCGTCCAGCCCGCCGCTCAGGGTGCGGCCCGTGCCGGGCGTCGCGGCGTTGTGCGCTCTGGCGAGACGGGTCAGGGAGTCGAGCAGGATCACGACATCCTTCCCGATCTCCACGAGGCGGCGCGAGCGTTCGAGCACGATGCGTGCCACCGCGACGTGATTCCGGGCCACGTCGTCCGCGGACGAGGCGATCACCTCGCCACTCACGCTGCGCTTCATGTCGGTGACCTCCTCGGGCCGCTCGTCGACGAGAAGGACGATCAGGTGAATCTCGGGGTGGTTGCGCGTCACCGCCGAGGCGATCTTCTGGAGCAGCGTCGTTTTTCCGGCCCGCGGTGGGGCCACGACGAGGCAGCGCTGCCCCTTGCCGATCGGCGTGTGCAGATAGATGACGCGCAACGAGAGCTCTCCCGGGTCGGTCTCGAGCCGGATACGCTCGAACGGGTCGATGGGCGTCAGCCCCGAGAAGGACCGACGCGCCGCGAATTCCTCCGGTGAAACCCCGTTGACGGTCTTCACCTCGACCAGTCGGGGGCTCTGGCCCCCGCCCCGGCGCGTCGGGTGGCGGCCGCGATCACCATGCGATCGGTCCGAACGGTATTGCGGGCCGCGCGCCCGGGCATCCTGACCGCCCACCCGACCGGTCGCCAGCCCCTCGACCTCGCTTCCCTCGACGCCGAGTCCGTTCGACATGCGATCCTGGTTCGAGAGGCCGGAGAGGATCGAGGCAGGAACGAAAATATCTTCGGGACTTACGCGGAAGCTGCGTTCTGCCTGCCGGAGGAATCCGCCTCCGTCGTGCAGGAGCTCGACGATCCCCCGCACGGGGAAGGTCTCTCCTGGAGCTTCGACATGAACCCTTCTCGACTCGGAGGGATCGGTGCGATGCCCCCCATCACCCCCCACCTCCTGCCGCGCATGCCGACCATCCTGCTGTCGCGGCACGCCATGATCCACACGCCGGTGCCCATGCCTCTGGCCGCGCCAGCGACGCCGGCGCCCGCGTCGCGGACCCTGCTCACTTCCCTGGCCGCCATTTCGAGCGCCCACCGACGGATTGGCGGAACGATTCCCGCGGTCCGGCTGAGCGCGGTCCGGCTGAGCGCGATTCGGCTGAGCGCGATTCGGGTGAGCGCGATTCTGGTGAGATTGCGGAGATTGTTCCGGCCGTCCCGCCGGATTGGGCCGCGGCCGCCCGCCACGATATCGATTTCTTTCCGTCAAGGGTTTTGCCGTTTCAGATGCAGGGGCAGGTGAGACCCCAACCGGTGTGACGGAAGAAGGCTAGCGTGATCGAGGCCTCCGGGTCAAGCGGTTCCCCGATCCGGTCCCGCGCGGAGGTGCGAGGGTGGCATCCTGCGTGCCCGCATCCTATATTGTCGACGTGTGTGGAGGGACGATGCAAAGGGCAGGTCGATCGAGATGCCGTTGCGACGCGAAGATCGGATCAAGCCGATGGACGATCCGTCTGAGCCGAACGATCGGATCAATCCATCGTTCGGGTCGCTCGCGATTGATCATGAGTCAGGAACGCGGCGAACAAATTCAATCAAACTTCCTTTGCGATCTATTGACAGGTGATCCTCTTCATGTTATAGATTTCTGCCATCGACGCGTTCGATCGTCGATCGTGGATCGAAACATGAGGTTGAGGATCATCGAGAGTCATTCGATCGACGCGAACGCAACATGATCCGGATCGCAATGGGGAGAAACGGCGCAGTCGTCAGAGAATGACTCGATGGCCGTTTTCAACAGCGAGTTCCGAAGGGCATTGGCCAATTCCATTCCAAGGTTCATGATTCCTTTATCCTCCCCGGTACGGCGGCGCTTTGTGGTCGGCCTGACGGGCCGCGGCTCGATCCGCCTGTGTCGTCGCTGTTCCAATCGCGATCGGACTGGAATCTGGTCGGAGCGTCGTCCCTGAAAATGAAACTTCCACCACCAAGTCACACACTAGGCTGGAAGGGAGGTGAGTGGTCATAGCTAAGCGCAAGAAAGCTAAAAAGGCGAAGAAGAAAGGGAAGAAGAAGAAGTAAGCTTCTGTTCTTCCAAATTGCCTTACGAGGGGTGGCTTCGGTCACCCCTCAATTTTTTTCCGGTGTCCCTGCCGATCCGCTGATCCTTTTGACAGCCGGCCTTCCCTCTGCCAGAATGAGCAGCCCAACTCGGGGGAAGGCCGTGAATTCTTCGAAAACGTGGAAAAGTGGAGAGAGATGCCGGATTTCCGGAATGTACCATTGCCGGAACTGCCGGTCGGCGGGGCGCAACACCACCCAGGAAATCCGGGAGGGCGCCATCTTTCCGATGTGCGAGACCTGCCCCCAGAAGGATGTGACCTACGCCCTCGTCACGTCTGCGGCGAGCGCGTAGGTGGTGGGGTCGTCTTCGTAGTCCCGCGCCGGTTCTCGCGCATCCTGCGCCGGGTCAACTGGATCGTTTCGAGCCTCCGCGCAAGCTCCGTCTCATACCCGACCTGACGCGGACGGTAATAGCGTCGGCCGCGCAGCCGCTCGGGAAGACACTCCATGCTGGTCGTCCCTTCCTCGAAGTGATGCGCGTACTCGTACCCCCGGCCGTGTCCCAGATGTTTCATCAGTCTGGTCGGTGCGTTGCGGAGTTCCATCGGGACCGGATCGGCGGAACCGCTGCGCAGGTCGTCGCGGATCAGTCCGTAAGCCTCGTACACCGCGTTGCTCTTCGGCGCGGCCGCAAGATAGGCCGCCGCTTGCAGGAGCGCGAGCCTCCCCTCGGGATCGCCGAGGAACTCGAATGCCTCCTTGGCCGCCAGAGCGATCGTCAGAGCCTGGGGTGCCGCGTTACCGATATCCTCCGATGCGAAGCGGACCATCCGTCGCGCACAGTAGAGGGGATCCTCGCCCGACTCGAGCATGCGCGTCAGCCAGTAAAGTGCCGCGTCGGCATCGCTGTTACGCAGTGACTTGTGCAGCGCCGAAATCAGGTCGAAGTGCGCATCACCGGTGCGATCATAAAGCAGCGGTGCGCGCTGCAGCGCCTGCTCGACCGCGTCCTGCGCGACGCGGCGCCGACCCTCCCCGTCGGGCTGGGCTGCGACGACCACCTGTTCCAGCACGTTCAGGGCCCGTCGCGCGTCGCCGCCGCAGAACGAGGCGAGAAGCGTCAGAACCTTATCGTCCAGTTTGGCGTGAGCGGATGCGAGCCCCCGCGGATCGGAGAGGGCGCGCCTGAGGATCACGATGATTTCGTCGACTGTGAGGGATCGCAGAACATAGACGCTGCAGCGCGACAGGAGCGCTGCGTTCACCTCGAATGAGGGGTTCTGCGTCGTGGCTCCGATCAGCGTGATGACGCCCTGCTCGACGTAGGGGAGGAAGGCGTCCTGCTGCGCCTTGTTGAAGCGGTGGAGTTCATCGATGAACAGAAGCGTTCGGTGCTTGGCCGATCGGCGATAGCGATCGGCGGCCTGCATCACCTCCCGGATCTCCCGGATCCCCGAGAGTACGGCGCTGTAGGAGACAAAACGGGATCGGGTGAGGCGGGCGATCAGACGGGCCAGGGTGGTCTTCCCGGATCCGGGCGGACCCCAGAGGATCATCGAGTGAACCCGGTCGTTCTCGATGACCGATCGAAGAGGCCGGCCTGGACCGAGCAGGTCCTCCTGACCCACGATTTCGCCGAGCGAATCGGGGCGCATGCGGTCCGCAAGGGGAGTCCCGGATGCGGACGCTGCCCCGTCCTCGCGCTCCTCGTCTGCGGAATCGGGTCCGAACAGATCCATTGCGGGATGCTACGCCCGGCCGGATCGGGCTGTCAAACGGGACGTGATGCGGGAAGGTCCCGGGCGTGAATCAACCGGCGTTCTTGTGGATCGGAGAAAACCGCCTCAGGTCCCTGCGGATCTCGCCGTCGGCGCTCTGTCCGAAGGTGTGCAGCTCGCGGACCTTCGAGTTGGAGAGCGTCGTGACGACCGCATCGTACACGCCCAGGGCCGCCGCCAGGGTCTCGCGCGAGCGGCTCTCGAACGATTTGAGCACACGCGCCAGTTCAACGTCCCCCATCTCCTGCGGAGCCGCACCGGCGCGATCGCGGACCGATTCGACCGCCGACGAGATGATGTCGAGCGCCTCGGACAGGATCCCCCGATCCTCGTCGGACAGAGACTGCAGCTGATGGGCGAGCTCGTAAATCGACGGGTCGAGCCGGTCCATCCCGGTTGAACCATTCTCCCAGTGCTGTCCGGTCAGAATCCACTCGATCGAGGTGTTACCGATCCGGGCGAGCTCGAGGAGCCTCTTGACCTCCGGCAGAATGCCGTTCTCGTACTTGTGGACGGCCGGTTGCGTAGCGGAGAGCAGTTCGGCCATCTGCCACTGCCGGAGATTCTTCCTCTTCCGGAGGGCCTTGATCCGCTCGCCGATGACCTTCTTATCCAATGGGAACACGAGTACCTCTCCGCTCAGCAGCATTCTCAGTTCCGGAACGGGGGGGTCCCGCAAAAGCCGCGCCGTAGCTAGGTTTCGGAGATTATACGTTGATGGTTCAGGGGGGGCAACGAATATTATCAGAGGTTATCGCCGGGGAAAGAACGGGGTTCGCCCCCCCCTCCCTCGCCCGGGATCATCGAAAATACCGCCTTGTGGTCTCCAAACCCTACCTTTTCATTGGATTAGGGTGTTTTCGGTATCCCCCCACCACTCCCTCTTCTCCCGATCGGCACGGTGAGCCCCAGGAATGCCCCGATGTCGGGGGAGTTGAACTTGTTATCGAGGTTCTCGATGAACGCCCAGTCGAAGAGAAGTCCCTCGCCGGTTCCGTGCCGCATCCCGAAGGCGATCTCCGTCGTGGCCCGGCCAAGATCGTTTCCGGCGGTCTGCTCGAACGGCCCTCGTGTCCGGAGAAGTTGCACGATCAGAGCGGAGCGTGGGGTGGCCCTGAAGACCCAGGTGCCGAACAGGCTTCTGGAGTTCCTGAGATGCAGCTCGGGGGCCAGCTTCCAGGTTCCGACCTTCGTATAGGCGTACCCGCCGTGCAGACTCGAGCGCCCGGCCTGTCCCGAGATGGCGATCGCCGCCCCGTAATCGGCCGATCCGCTCCCATCGAGCCGATCCGAATCCCCGGTCGGAAGCTTCGCGGAGACCGAGAACGTGACGGCCGGGCGTCCCTTCACGGCTTTCACGAGCGCCGTCCGGCCGGACAGGACGATGTCACCCTGGCGGATCCCGTCGCGGCCACCCTCGACGAAGACCGAAGTCCCACCGGTCACGTAACCATTGACGTATCGGTCCCGTTGAATTCCCGGACGACCCCCCTCAGGCAAATCGAGCGCCTCATGATATTCGTCGATGATCGAGTCGAGAAACCCGCCCGTATGCATCAGAAACGGGATCTCGACATCCAATTCGAATCGCTCCCCCAGTCCAAGGGCGAAGTCGATCACGGTCCGCGACGTTTCCCCGTCGATGTAAAACGCGGTTCCCTCGGGGTTCGCCGTCGCCGCCGCCTCCAGGATCGGCCGTGTCACCTCGCCGTTGTTGGCCTGGAAATCATCCACGAGGAAGAAATTGATCAGGGCATCGGTGCCGACCTGCGTATTCTCGTATGTGGAGTGGACCGAGAGACGGTGCTCGCCGCGGTCCAGCAGCCGGGCGCCGCGGGGTGTCTGATCGAGAAAGACCAGGTGAAGGGGAAGCTGGTTGCGGAGGGGGTACGGATCATCCCGCCGGGATGCCGCGATCGGGCCCGGCATGAGGAGGACGACAGCCCACGAGAGCAGGGGGAGGACGAACGGGGCCAGTGCGCCGGGCCGCAGAGGTGTGACCCGGGTCAGGATGACCGATCCTTCCTCCCGCGGTCCAGAAAGGCTCGCAGCGCTTTCCTGACTGGTTCCGGTATGGTTTCGCACCGGAGCGATTCGGCGAGGGAGCGGGTGTCGCGGATGCTGTCGAGGAACTCCACGCAGGGCGGACAATCGTTTATGTGGTCCTCGAACGCGTGGCGTCTGTCCGCGGGCAGGTCGACGTCCAGGTAGTCGCTCAACAGATCGATGATCTCCTTGCAAGTGTCCATGCCAATCCTCACCGGCCGGCCGGCCGGGCCCCCATGCCCCGTCCGGAGTCCATCCAGTACCTTTTGATGCGCTCCCGCAGGAACAGTCGCGCCCTGTGCAGGCGCGATTTTACCGCCGAAACGCTCAGCCCGAGAACCTTCGCCACCTCCTGGGTGCTGAGACCCTCCTGGTCGCGGAGAACGAAGACGGTCCTGTAGTCGGGGGGAAGCTCCCCGATCGACCTGTTCAGCACGTCGCGCAGCTCCCCGCGCAGGAGCTCCTCGTCACCGCGCGGCGGCCAGTCCGGCCGGGCGATGGCGCGTTCCCCCCTCTCGTCGTACTGCGGCACATAGTCTTCCATCGGGATCGTGCGCTCGTCATGGCGCCGACCGCGCACCTTCATCAGAGCGGCGTTGGTGGCGATCCGGTAGATCCAGGTCGACAGGCTCGCCTCCTCCTTGAATGAGCCGATTTTGCGGTAGATGCTGAGGAATGTTTCTTGAAGCGCATCCTGGGCATCGCTGTCGTTGCGCGTGATCGATCGGGACAGTCCGTACACCTTTCCCTCATAGCGCCGGAGCAATTCCTCGAACGCGTCGGCCTCGCCCGACTTCAGTGGAGCGATGAGGGCCGCGTCGGAGAGCGCGGCGCGCGGGTCACCGCTCCTCCCGTCGAGAGGCATCCGCTGCCGCGGCCCGACGGGCGATCTCCTCCTCGAGATCAGTCAGCGCGGATGATCGCGCGGCAACCCGGCCGTCCTCTCCGATCAGAACGGCATAGGGGATTCCGACTGAGGAGATGCCGTAGAGGGTGGCAATTGGCCCGTTCCAGCCGCCATCGAAGATCTGATGGCCGGGCAGGTGGCTGTTGTAGCTGAAGGCCTCGTAGGCGAGTCGATCGCCATCGAGGCTCACGCCGACGATCGCGAGGCGATCGCCGTGCTCTCCCGCGATCCTCCGGAGCGTCAACGCCGCGCCACGGCAGGGGGGGCACCAGCTGGCCCAGAAGTCCACCAGCACGGGGCGGCCCCGCAGGGCGTCGAGCCGGACCTCGACCCCTTCGAGATCGGTCGCTGTGAAGATCGGCGCTTCGGCCCCGACAGCGGGCGGACCTTCAGCCGGCCGGTTGAGTGGCGCGGCCTCGCGGGGGAGAACGACGCCGAGAGTGCCCGCGCCCCTTCCCAGGACGAGACGGATTTCGGGGGTGGGGCTCGCGGCGATCCGATCGAGTGCGTCATCCGGAGAGATCGGATCGAGGTCGATGATATTCAAGTCGTTCATGATCAGGATGCGATCCCCCGGTAGAATGCCGGCGGCCGCCGCGGCCGAGCCTGGTTCGATCGCGGCAACCAGAAGACGGCCTCCGCGTACTTCGAGGAGCAGGCCTGCGATGCCGGACCGCGCGGTCAATGCCATGCCCGCCTCAGCCGGAGGGAAGGGAGCGCCCCTCGGGCCGGTCGTGCTACCGACGGCGTCGCGCCAAACCATGACGAGTGGGGTGACGAGAGCGACGAGCAGGATGGCGGGCAGCGGGTGCACCCGTATCGATCGGAACATTTGCATCGTGATTTGATGATACCACGCGTCCGGTGGTTGCCGCGGGAGGCGGATCGGTGCTCAGACGCTCGCTTCGGGAGGTCGTGGAGGTCGTGACGGGGAGGGAGTCAATAGGTCCCGCGGGTCGATTGCGCCTTCCCCTCCTGCCCGTTTGGCACCCGCGGAGGCGACGGCGGCACGCTCTTCCTCGAGTGTTTCGATCGAGGCCTTGACGGTCCGGAGACTGACGTCCAGCAGCCGGGCGTGGAGCACGGAGGGAGCGAACAGACGCAGGAGCAGGAGCCGGGCCCCGCGGAGACGCGCCTGCAGCTCCCATGTGATCTTCGTCACTCCGGGGCTGACCTCGCGCAGCTTCAGGGAGGCGCGATGCAGGTGCAATGAGCGGTGGGTCCGGTAGGAATCGCGGATCAGACGAAAGCAGATCTCGTCGACCGGCTCACGACGTGTCATCTGCAGATCGACCCAGAACTTCCGGTCCCGGGCAACGCCGCGCCACACTGAGCCGACCGAACGACCGTCCCCCTCACGGAGGGCCCAGTCGTCGATCGCGGCGCCGCCGTGAACCCGGCCGTGGCGCGAGACGAAATGGGGAAGATCGCTGACCCGGCTCCAGGCGCGCTCGGCCGGCACATGAACCAGTATGGAACGGTGCAGGTGGAGATGGGAGAGCGAAGGGAACACCCCCCTGGCTGCAGCACTGATCAAGATGATGGCGAGGAGACCGAGCAGAATCGCCACGACCGCGTTATTCAACTCCACGATCGACCCCCTCTCGCGGCTGCCTGATGGCACAGGTTCCAGCCGGCCATGGGAGTAAACTGGTGCTTATCGAGCGGCGAAATCCAAGGCGATGACTCGGCGGAGAATACCAGCCTGATGGCATGATTTCA
>JAPUIN010000415.1 GCA_027297005.1 Acidobacteriota bacterium | reverse complement strand
GGATCGATCACGCCTGGCAAGCTCGCCGATATCACGGTGCTGTCGAAGGATATCCTCACGATCCCCGAGGATGAGATCCTCGCGGCCCGGGTGGACTACACGATTATCGGGGGGGAGGTTCGCTACCGTCGCCGGTAGGCATGAGGTCGTCAGAATCTGGTCCCAGGCAACTCACCGCTCCGGTTGTCCGGTTCCGCGACGGAACAGCCCGGGGTCGAGCTCCTCGGTGAGAAGGGCGTCCTGCAGCGAGACGATCATCTCGGGGTTGGTGTCCGAGCGCAGATCGCCACGCTTGTTCCCCCCACGCCGGGGCGCCGCCCCAGATGATCGGGGACCCGGCTCTGGCGGTTCGGTGGATGGTGATGCCGGAGATGCACTCGGCCTGCATGCCAGGCCCCGGCCTGAGGTGCTGAGGATTCCGGAATTTTTCCCACCATATTTTTGTAAATCATTGATGTGTATGTGGTTACTATCACGTCCCCCTGCGGAATCAGGCGTGAGAGAGGCTCCTCAGGGTTGACCGAGGTGATGCCAGCTTGCTAAAATGCATATCACCACTGAGGAATTCCGTGATTAACCGCACACCAGAAGGCCAGGCCCGCAGGGTTCTCACCTGTGGCCACCTCGGGTATCTGCGCAAGATCCCGCCCAGCTTCTACGACCTTTAGGGTCCCGAGCCGCCGGCGACACCAGCGTCCCATGCCCCCGTGGTGGTCGTCGAGACTCGCGGGGCGTGATCCGGTTTGTTCATTGTTATCAAGTCAATCGAGGACAGCATCATGATGAGAGGCAGTTCATCTGGACGAGAGGCCAAGGGCGGCGGCAGGCCGAACAACGTCATTTCCATATCGGCCATGGGGCATTCCTCGGGGGGACGGCCGAACGGCAACGGTGGCATGAAGGCCGCGGGCCGTTCCAACGGCAGCGCCCTGCCGGTCAGCGCGCCCCAGCGCCGCCCCGCCGTGCGCAAGAGCCTGAAGGCTGCCGCCAAGGCGCGGGCGCGTCGCGCCGTGAGGCGGATGCCGATCGACAAGGTCATCAAGGAGTCGCAGCGCTGGCTGAAGATCATCGCGAAGCCGGAACGGCTCACGCAGAAGCAGCGCAAGCGGGTCGTCCGCGACACCGTCCGATCGTTCGACACCTATTTCAACTCGGGTTTCCTGTCCTACCGGAAATCGGTGACGGAGGCCGACCAGATCGCCTCGGTCGAGTGGACCGGGCAGGGAACGACGATCGAGGATGTCCTCGGCAACCAGTACATCGACTGCCTGGGCGGGTTCGGCATCTACTGCGCCGGGATCCGGCATCCCAAGATTGTCGAGGCGGTCCGCAATCAGCTGGCACAGATGCCGCTGTCCAGCCAGGAGCTCCTCGACCCCTTGCGCGGCGCCCTGGCCGAGCTGGTGGGGGAGATCACCCCCGGGGATCTGCAGAAGAGCTTCTTCATCAATAACGGCACCGACGCGATCGAGGGGGCGATGAAGCTCGCGCGCCTGTACACACAGAAATCCGGATTCATCTCCACCGTGCGCGGCTTCCACGGCAAATCGTACGGGTCGCTGTCGCTGATGGGGAAAGCCGAGTATCGCGTCGCCTTCGAGCCGCTGCTTCAGGATGTCTACTTCGTCGAGTTCGGCAACGCGGACGAGGTTGAGTGGCAGCTGAAGAAAGCCCGCGACGTCGGCCTCGACATCGCGGCGATCGTCGCCGAGCCGATCCAGGGGGAGGCGGGAGTGATCGTGCCGCCGGACGACTACTGGCCCCGCCTTCGGGAGCTGTGCGACGAGCATGACGTGCTGCTGATCGCCGACGAGGTGCAGACCGGCATGGGCCGCACGGGGGCGCTGTTCGGCGTCAACCACTGGGACGTGACGCCCGACATCATGTGCCTCGGGAAGGCGATCGGCGGCGGGGTGATGCCGCTCTCGGCCTTCGTCTCGACGCCGGAGATCTGGAAGGTCCTCGAGGCGAACCCGTTCATTCACTCCTCGACCTTCGGTGGCAACCCGCTGGCCTGCGCGGCCGGCATCGCCGCCATCAACGTGACGCTCGAGGAGGACCTGCCGGGGCAGGCAGCCGAGGCGGGTCAGCATTTCATGAAAGGGCTGGACGAGATCCACACGCGTCACGCCGACGTCGTCGCCGATGTGCGGGGGAAGGGGCTGCTGATCGGAATCGAGTTCAACGATACGAAATTCGGATATGCCGTGGCCGCGGGGATGTTCCGCCGCAAGGTGTTGATGGCCGGAACGCTGATCAACGCCAAGACGCTCCGCATCGAGCCGGCGCTCTTCATCTCGAAGGAGGAGATCGACGAGGTGCTCAACCGCCTCGACGACACTCTCGAGGATCTGACCTGAAGCTGCCGATTGATCACCCACTGAGCCGGGAAGAGCAGGAGTCAATCGCATCGACCGGGATCGACGACTGGAACACCTACCTGCGGCGCTTCCCGAAGACCAAGGATCGGGACCGCGACCGCAAGCTCGTCGAGGCGCTCGAAGCAGCGCTCGGAAAACTACATTCCTGAGGCCGGCGCGCCTTCTCCTTCAGAACTTCAGCTGCAGCGTCACCCAGATCTTCTCGAGGTCCATGTTGCTCCCCGACACTCCGGGCAGGACCGGCGTGGCCGAATCGGCGCTGTAGTTCGCGTACTTCAGGCCGACCGTGTACATCTTGCGGAACGTACGGGTGATCAGCAGATCGAGTTCGGTCCCGTAGTCGGCCCCCCCCTCGTCGGCGCTGAAGTCGTGGTAGACGGCCTTCAGGTTCATGCCGGCCAGAATCGCTCCCACTGACAGGTAAGTGTCCTCGAGCCCGGTGAGCGGCGTGACCAGGAACCGATCGGCCCAGCCGTTGAAGGCGTGGCCGGTGGCCAGAGGCGTCTGAAAGGCGTAGACGCCGTCCCCCTCCAGAACCTCGTGCCCCGCCTTGATGGTCACTGTATGGATGCCGACCCCGGCCTCGGCGAGGGTGTACCCGGCATCGACGCTCGACGGTGCGTCCTTGTGGTCCGACTGATCGGCATACTCGACCGTGTAGAGCAGCCGCACCTTGTCCGAGAAGGCGTGCTGCCCCTTGAAGCGAAGCCCCAGATCCTGGTGGGACGCCAGCGGCGTGTCCTCCAGCTCGAGCCGATAGGCGTACCCGGTCAGGGTGCCGATCTTGAGCCGCCACGAGACGTTCAGCAGGTCGGCGTTCAGATTGCGATCCGCTTTCGAGGGATGGTCCGCACCGAAGATGGTGTTGGCGTTTTCGAGATGCGCGTAGAAGAGGGACAGCTTCTCCACCGGGGTGTAGCGGGCCGACAGGGCGTCGAAAGTCTGCTCGTTTTGCCGCCAGCCGACGTTGCCGATGAAGCGGTGGTTGTCGAGGATGATCCGCTGCCGCCCGACGCGGAAGGTGGTGTGCGGAACGCCCGCATAGGCGAGGTAAGCACGGTTGAGTTCCGCCCCCACCGGATCGGCGACGAGGGGGAACATGGTGAGTCCGTTCGACGTGCTGTTGTATTCATCCGCGCCGATCGTATGGATGTCCTCCAGCTCGGCAAGAGCGGAGAGCCCGTGGAAGCGGCCGGTCTCGTACCCCAGTCGGGTCCTGATGGTCGAGGCCTGGGCGTCCTTCATGAAGCTG
>JAPUIN010000414.1 GCA_027297005.1 Acidobacteriota bacterium | reverse complement strand
CTGCTGGGCGGCCGACCGTCTCATTCGCCATCATTCGGTCGAGGCAACCGAGCGTATTGGCCCTTTCCTGTTCGATGAACATGGCACCACGCAGGAGATGGTCGCCGGGCACCTCGGCCAGAACGGCGATCAGCGGCACCTGGAGCATCTCACCAGGGGGGTTGGCCAGCATCGTGGCTTATCGGCGGCCCGGGCTCTCAAAGCACTGATCCAACTGCGGGCGCCCGACGCTATCGAGCAGGTGCACGAGGCGCTCAACCGGCGTGATTTCGACGAGGAGTGCTGGTCGTGCGTTCTCGAGGCGCTGGCGGAACGCAACGATTCCGGCGCCCGCGGTGTGCTGCGCGAGTTCCTGCAGAGACGCCCCGACTGGGTCGGCTCACCGCCTATTCTGCGTTCCGCGTTGCAGCACGCCGAGCCGGGCGAGTACCGGCCGTTGCTGCAGGCCTGGCTCCGATCGTTGCAATGGCGCGATGCCGAGGCGACCGGGCCATCCGGAGAGGGGGTCTCGGAGGCGTTTCGCGTCCTGATGGACCACCTGCAGATCGATGATTGCGGCTGGTGCCTGAGGACGACCCTCGGCGGCCGGATCGATTTCGAGCGGACCATCAAGGCGGTCGAGTCGAGCTACGACTGTCTCCTTCTTGAAGAGATCGATGCCGCTACGCGCCAGCAGATCGGCGCGGTGTTGCTCGACGGAGCCTTCGAGAACATCGCCAGCGTGCTGTCGCAGACCGTGCGCCGGCGCGCCCTGGCGCTCAAGCGGATTCCGGGCGACGACCTGGCCGATCGCATCGTGGAGGTCGTGTCATTCTGGTCCGATCCGGAGATCGCCCGGGCGGTTGAAGGGCTCGGCCCCTACCTGGGCGAATGGCTGATCGGGTTCCTGCTGTCGTCGGTCTTCAAGCTGGCCCGTTATCGAAACTACCAGCTCGAAGTGCGCCGGGCTGCCGACGATCCGGAAGCGCTGCTGTCATTGATGTCGATCGAGAGCAGTGCGCTTCTGGAGCCGCTCCCGGCGGCGCTGCGCCGGGCCGTCGAGACGGCCGGCACCCGCGGCGACGATGCCCGCACCGCCACGCGGCGCGTCATCGAGGAGCGCTGTCTGGAGACGCTGGCGGCGCGCGGACCGTTCTTCGCGCAGGCTGTGGCGCTCGAGACGCTCGGCGAATTGCGATCGATTGGAGCGATCGGCGAGATCATCGAGTTCCTGGCCGAGGATAATTCCTACCTTTACGAAGCCTCGGAACACGCCCTGTCCCAGATGGATGAGGCGCTGGTCGGGCCGGCCCGGAGCAGGATCGAGTCGGGCGACCTGGAAGACGAGGCGGAGCATTCTCTGCTGATCCTGCTGTGTGAACTCGGAACTCCCGAGGCGCTGCAGGTCATCCTCGAGCACTTTGACCGGTTCGTCGACGCGGCCGGTCCGGGGAATGCGGCCCGCTGGATGTCGCTGCTCGGCGCCCGTGAGTTGATCGATCCGTTGCGGCGCTATCTGCAGTTCGACATTCCGCAGGTCGGCCAGGCCATTTTGCTGCTGGGCGCCATCCACAATGTGCGTGTCCCCGAAGAAACCGCCATCCGCAGCGCCATCGACGAATTCTGGAAGCAGCACCCGGAAGAGGACGGTGGCAGCGGCGAGCCGGGCTCCGACGACGGATCCGATCAGTTCGTCATGTGATCCTCCGGTGAATCCGATGCAGCATTCCCCAATGACCAGTCTCCGCCGGCTCATGAGTCCTTTGCTGTGGCTCCTGTCTGTTGCGATCGCCCTTTCCTGCGGGCCGTCGACCGGCGCCGCCGACTCCGGGGAGAGCGATTCCGCCGACCGCGCCGGCCAGGTGTACCGGATCGTCCCGAAGGCGCGCATCCAGACGAGCTACGATTTCACCGGCCGGCTGGTGATCGTGAACCAGGACGTGTCGTTCGACGTGCCTCCCGACTACCAGAACAGCTTCGCGTTCTGGACCGACCGGATGAAGGGTATTCAGAAGACGGAGCTGATCCAGTTTCTGACCGTCACCCGCGAGCCGGGGGAAGACGGCACCGTATCGTTTCGCAAGCAGGTGCCGCGGTACTCTCTTGAAACCCGGCGTCCCGGCGAGATCATGGCGGCCGGCGCCAAGTCGATGTCCGACGAAGTCGAATCGAAGATGTGGGAAGGGATGCTCGACGCTCACGGCAACGTGATCGAGATGCACCAGCAGGCCGGCTCCGAAAACGAAGATCTGGATAGCCTCGGCTTTCCGATCCTGCATCATATCTTTCCGGCCCTTGACGGCCCTCGTGAGATGCGCATCGGAGATCACTTCTCGGAGGTCGTCGCCCTCAAGCCGCCGTCGCGGCTCAGCGTGGCGGGGCTCGACGGCGTCGGTATTCTACTGACCAGGCGCTACAGGCTCGATACGGTGGACGGCAACATCGCCAGTTTCTCCGTGAAGGCGAGTATCGCGTCGGATCCGGATCGCCCCTCGACGCGCGAAAGGACCTCGTGCGAAATCACCGGAGAGGGGACGGGAACCGCCAAGTTCGACATCCGTCGGGGTGTGTTTCTCAGCAGCCGCCTGTCGTTCGCTTTGAATTATCATATCCAGGCACCTCTCCGCCGGCTGCCGACCCAGGCGGCCGACTTCGATCCGGGGCTCGGGTCGACCACGGTGGTGCAGAAGGTCAAGCTGAGCGGCACCCAGAAAGTGGTCCGGTTGATGGGCAAGGACGAAGATTGACGGACCCGCGTCTCCGAATTGACTCCCCGGGACGGCTTGGTTAAAATTCCGCTCTCGTTCCGGGATCGTCTAACGGTAGGACACATGCCTCTGGAGCATGTTATCGGGGTTCGAATCCCTGTCCCGGAAACTCTATTCCCGCAAGGCTTACTGAGATTCTACCTTCCCTCTGAATTGCACCACATTA
>JAPUIN010000413.1 GCA_027297005.1 Acidobacteriota bacterium | reverse complement strand
AGGAGGGTGTTCGGTTCCTCGATCTCGAGGCTCACGAGATCGGCGGACGGTCCCGCGGCCAGCAGCATCACCTCAGAATCGGCGGGCCTGGGCCCGATCGTCCCCCCCTGGGCCGTGGAGATGGCACGCAGCAGGACCACGATGCTCAGGGTCAACAGAATGAAGATGGTGGCGCGCCGGACGCGAGTCTCGTTCAGGATCCCCTCCCCAAGTACGGAATTGCGATCGGTGCCGCGGGCGGCACGGCGGGAATATATGTTCCTGACCGTCCGGCGCAACGAGCAGCGCACACCCCGGAGACCCTCGTCTGGCGCAGTTTTTCGCGGGAAGCCGGCGCGTTCGGGGGTCTTTGCAAGCCGGCAAGATGGTATGGTAGAATTCGTGTCCGCTAGCGATCGAGGACATTACGCAGAGGAGGCTTCGGCCGTGTCTTACATCATCATCGAAAAGTGCGTGGGCGAGCGTTACGCGACATGCGTGTCGGTCTGCCCTGTGGATTGCATCCATCCCGGCGAATACAACAGCGAAGTGTTCATGATCATAGACCCGGATGAATGTATCGACTGCGGCGCCTGCCTCCCGGAGTGCCCGATCGAGGCGATCCTGGAGACCGAGGAGGAATCGCCGGAGTGGGCTAAGATCAACCGTGAGCTCACCTCCTCTTTCAAGGGGGCCGAGCAACCGACACCGCGCCCCGCCAACGATCCGCCGAACAAACCGGGCAACAAGCTGCGCGCCTGAAGCCAGGCACCGACCGTTCGCACTCCAAGGCCCTCGTTCGCGGGGGCCTTTTCGTTTTTCAGGAGGTCGGTTCAGGATCCGGAGGATGGGTGATCGAGTAGGGCCGCCCTGCTCAGGGTTTGGTGGGGGAGTAAATCGCCGACGAGTCGGGAGTCTCCCAGAGGCGCACTGACGAGACCCTGACCCCGTGTGCCGCACACTGCTCGAAGATCAGGCGCGCAATCTCCTCGGCCGTGGGGTCCCGATCCATGGTGAAGATCGGCTCGTCGTGCGCGCGCAGGACGGCGACGAGCGGATCGTCGCGGTGGAGCATCATCCGGTGGTCGATATTCTCCGCAATCCACTCGCGGACGATGCGGCCGATGTCGGCGAAATCGGCAACCATGGAGCGTTCGTCGAGATTCGCCGACTCCACTTCGATCTCCACTCTCCCGTTGTGCCCATGCAGATGTGCACAGGGGCCCCTGTAGTGCAGGAGCCGATGTCCGTAGACAAAATCGACGGTTTCAGTCACGCGATACATGGGATCGTAAGACCGTAGCACACGGTGGGAACAGGGGTCAAACGTTTGCGATGCCAAGGCTCGCGAAGATCTTGGCCATCAGAGAGGATGACGGCAGGTGTCCGGGGCGCCCGGGCCGGATCCATCGGAAATCGCTCCCGCGTGGCTCCGCGAGCAGATACGCGCGGTGCACGTCGACCAGCATGCGTCTGTAGGTGATGGTGTGTTTCACGGTGACGAGTCGGGCTCCGCGGCGCAGGGACAGCCCTCCGGTTCCGTCGTCGAACGTCGGCAACTCCCACATTCCGTCCAGCAGGCCGGTCCTCCCGCGGCGCCTGACGAGGCAGCGGCCGTCCCGCGTTACCAGGGCCACCGCCGATCGAACGACGACCGGCTCGCGGCGGCGGCGAGGGGGCGGGATCCTCTCCTGCGCCCCGGCAATCCTCGCTCTGCAGTCCCGGCGGATCGGGCAGGAGGCGCAGTCAGGCGCGACCGGGGTGCAGACCGTCGCCCCGAGCTCCATGAGAGCCTGGTTGAGGTCTCCGGGGGCCGCCGCCCCGGCCACCAGCTCCGCGGCGAGGTCCCACAACCGGCGGCGCATGATCGAAGAGGACGGATCACCCCGCAGCAGCCGCCAGCGCGCCAGGACACGTGCGATGTTGCCGTCCACGATAGGGTGACGTTGCCCGAACGCGATGCTCAGGATCGCGCCGGCGGTGTAGCGGCCGATCCCCGGCAGATCGAGGAGATCCTCGATCGCGCGCGGAAACCGTCCGCTAAAATCGCGGACGATCGTCCGTGCGGCTGCGTGCAGGTGGCGGGCGCGCCGGTAGTACCCGAGGCCCGACCAGGCGGCGAGCACGGCGGGAAGTCGCGCGCGGGCCAGGGAACGGAGGGTGGGAAACCGGCTGAGGAAGTGTCGGTAATAGGGGATGACGGCGTGCACCGTCGTCTGCTGCAGCATGATCTCCGAGATCCAGATTCGGTATGGATCTCGGGCCCCTCGCCAGGGAAGATCGCGCCGGCTGCGGCGGTACCAGGTCAGCAGGAGGCGGCGGGTCGCATCGGGCCGGGGAATCAGCATGGAACCGATTATAATGAGAGCATGCCGCATCAGGAAAAAAGGGATCCAAGCCAGCCATCGTCCGCCGGGGCCCCGGCCGTTTCGGTGTCGCGTCACGCCCGGAAGTACAGGGAAAATCGCTACGTTTACCCGGTCCTGTCACGGCGGTCGCGTGGCATCTCGATCGGGATCAATCTGAATCCCGACAAGATCTGCAACTGGGACTGTATCTACTGCCAGGTCGATCGCAGAACGCCGCCCCTCGTCCGGGATGTGGACGAGGGCCTGCTGCGCGACGAGTTACGCGAGATGCTGAGGCAGGCGAAGGGGGGCGCGCTGTTCGAGCGTCCCGAGTTCCGTGGGATCCCCGACGCGCTTCGGCTCGTCCGCGACATCACCTTCGCCGGTGACGGTGAGCCCTGCTCCTACGTGAACTTTATCGGCGTCGTCCGCGACACTGTGCGGCTCAAGGAGGAAGCCGGGTTCGAAGATCTCAAGATCATCCTGCTCTCCAATGCGACCCTTCTCGACCGTCCCCGGGTGCAGAAGGCTCTGGAACTGATGGATCGGAACAACGGGGAGTACTGGCTGAAGCTCGATGCCGGTACGGAAGAGTATTATCGGCTCATCGATCGATCGACGATCCCGCTGGACAAGGTGCTGCGGAATATCCTCATCACGGCCCGCGTGAGGCCGATCGTCCTGCAGAGCCTGTTCATGAAGGTGCGGGGTGAGGGACCCCCTCCCGCTGAGATCGACGTGTACTGCGATCGTGTACGCGGGATCCTCGACGACGGTGGTGCGATCAGTCTGATCCAAGTCTATACGGTGGCCCGGCCGCCCGCCGAGTCTTACGTGACGCCGCTCTCCGACGCCGAGATCGATGACCTGGCCTCCTCCATTCGCGACCGGGTCCGGGTTCCCGTCGAGACCTTCTACAGCGGACACTCCTGAGGTATCCCCAGTTTGAGGCGTCGAGCCTGCGCCCTCCAGACACGGCCCCCGCAGCAGAACTGGGGACATCCTGGCTCCCCATGAGTTGACCGGGGCACGGGAGGATGACAAAATCATCTGCTCGTGAGCCCAACCCTCGTTACCATTCTCTGCTTTCTCGGATACCTGGCGGCGTACCTTCTCTACGGGAGGTTCCTGGCGCGTCGCGTCTTCCACATCGACGGAGCCGCCATCACGCCGGCGCATGCGCTGAGGGACGGGGTCGATTACGTCCCCGCTAACCGGTACGTCCTCTTCGGCCACCATTACGCCAGTATCGCCGGGCTCTCCCCGATGCTCGGCCCGGCAATCGCCGTGATCTGGGGCTGGCTTCCGGCCCTGCTGTGGGTCGTCCTGGGGACCGCCCTGATCGGAGCGGTGCACGATTTCTCGGCCCTGGTCGTGTCGATGCGCGCCCGCGGCATGTCGATCGGTCGCGTCGCCGAGGACATCATGGGGCCGCGTGCCAAGACGCTGTTTCACGTGATCATCTTCTTCCTCGTGGCGCTGGCGATGGGCGTCTTCGTCTTCGTCGTCGCGACGCTCTTCACCGACGCCTATCACCCTGAGGCGGTCGGTCCGACCTTCTCGCTGATGTTTCTCGCCGTGATCGTGGGGTGGCTGATCTACCGTCGCGGATTCCGGATCGCTCCCCTGACGGTGGCGGCTCTCCTGATCATGCTGGCGCTTGTCTGGTTCGGGATGGAGATGCCGTTCGGCGGTGTCGAGGTCGGGACCTGGTCGATAATCCTCCTCGCGTACGCGTTCTGTGCCTCGGTGCTGCCGGTCTGGTTGCTTCTGCAGCCGCGCGATTTCATCAACTCGCTGCTGCTCTACCTCGGCGTCGCAATGATCTTCATCGGGTTCTTCGCACTCGGACCATCCTTCCAGGCACCCGCGTTCGAGCCGTCCCCCGAGGGGGCGCCGCCGATCTTCCCGTTCGTCTTCATCACCATCGCCTGCGGAGCGGTCAGCGGGTTCCACGGCCTCGTCTCCTCCGGCACCACCGCCAAGCAGATTGCCCGTGAGACCGATGCCCCGATGATCGGCTACGGTGGCATGATCGGTGAGTCGCTTCTAGGGCTGGCCGCCGTTCTGGCGACGACCACCGGCTTCAGCAGCGCGGGCGCGTGGCGGGATCACTACCGGGACTGGGCCGTCGCCTCACAGCTCTCCGAGAACATCGGCGCGTTCATCGATGGCGCGGGGCTGTTCATCGCCCAGCTCGGGATCCCTCTGGTCACCGCCAAGTCGTTCGTCACGGTCATCGCCGTCTCGTTCGCGCTGACGTCGCTGGACACCGCAGCGCGACTGCTGCGCTACAACATCTCGGAGATCGGTGAGACCCTGAAGATCCGCGCCCTCGGCAACCGCTACCTTGCCTCCTCCCTCGCCGTTGGCGCGATCGCCTTCTTTGCCTTCTTCCGCATCGGCGGGAAGCCGGCGGGTCTGGCTCTGTGGCAGCTGTTCGGAACCACGAACCAGATACTCGGCGGACTGACGCTCCTGGCCGTGACCCTCTACCTGCTGCAAAAAGGGTGGCCGGTGCGGTACACGCTCATCCCAATGATTTTCATGATGACGACCACCCTGTTCGCGATGGTGGTGAAGATCCGCGACTTCGCCGGCGGCTGGAGGGAGGACGGGGAGATCGGCAACCTGCTGCTGCTCCTGATCGGGGTGCTCCTGTTAGGCCTGTCGATCTGGCTCTCCGTCGAGGCGATCCTGCGCTTCGTTCAGTTCCGTCGCGGGACGCTGCCGCCGATGAGACTCGGCGGCGATCATGCGTAAGCCGGCCAGGGGGCGCGCATCGGGCAGACGGCGGCGTCGCGGGAGGGAACGCCTCCTTCGCAACATCAGCATCGCGCTCGATCGTTCCCTCATCTGGTACAAGATTACCTGCAAACGCGGGAGGATCCTGGCCACGGAGGGGGATGCCTGGCGCGCGTTCGAAGCGCCGGCCTGGTTTGAGGAGCCGGGCCGTTTCTACCACGGTGACGGTGTGGTGCCGCGTGCCGTGTCGAGGTTTGTGGGGCGGGTCGCTGGCGCGGAGGTCTGCCGTTTCACCTTCCCGACCCGGCACCCGCTGCCGTTCCCCGAGACCAACCTGGCGGTGGGACGCTTGTACCGAAACCTTCGGGATCCTCAGGCGCCTGTCGTGATGATCAGCCACGGCTGGGCGCATCGCGCTATCAGAACGATCGAGCACCTCTATGTCAGACCGTTCATCAGGGCCGGTTTCTCGGTCGTCTTCGTGGCGCTCCCGATGCACTTTGAGCGGACGCCGCGTGGCACCTACAGCGGTGAGTTGGTCGTGTCGGCCGACGTGGTCCTCACGGTCGAGGCGTTCCGCCAGGGGGTGGTCGACATGATCGGCGCCGCCAACTGGCTGCGCGCGTCGGGACACGAACGGATCGGGTTGTTCGGATACTCGCTGGGGGGATACCTCGCCGGCATCATGGCGGCCGTCCGGAGTGACTGGTCGTTCGCCGTTCTTTGCGCCACCGGTGACTCTCTGGTCTCGCCGATTCTTGATACACGGCTCGGCCGCAACATCCGCGAGGATCTCGCCGCATGCGACATGCTGGATCGGGACAGAATCATGCGCGCGTGGAGGATCATCTCGCCGGGCGCTCTCAGTCCGCGCGTGCCGAAGGAGCGGATCCTGCTGGTCGCGGGTCGCTACGACCGGATCATGCTCCCCGCCTCCGTCAGACGGCTATGGAACGCCTGGGACCGGCCGCCCCTCCGGTGGATGAACCGCGGCCACTACACCCTTCTCGCCACCAACCGCGCCCTCATGCGCCACGCCATCCCGTTCATGCAGATCTCCTTCCGCAGCGACACGATACGCCGACGCGCGTCATCCTTGGGGCCGGGAGCTCGAATTCGGGAGGTGGGGGAGCCGGTCGTTCAGCGGGAGAGGATCCAGCCCTCCTGACGGCAGAAATCGGCGATCGTGGACCGGTCCTCCTCGGAGGGAAGCGTCTCGGCGAGGTGCCGCTCATAGGCGGCCTCGTCGAGGAGGCGGCCGTCGACCGAGTACCGCTGGCCGGCGAACTCGCCGATGTTGCGGTGGTGCCGGATGTCGGGGACGTAGAGTGCCGGTGTGCCTGCCGGTCGCTCGCGATTGAGGAGATCAACGAGCCCCTTGATCTCCACGTGATACAGCTCCCGCGCGTATTCGTTCAGGAGATCGCGATCGGGAGTCTCGGTGTTCTGGTCCTCGTCAAAGCGACCCTTGAGGCCCCAGACGTACGACCAGTGCGCGGAGGAGGAGTGGGACGACCCGAACAGATCGTAGGCGGTCGGGATCCACTTGTTGAAATATTTCTGCACGATCGGCAGGGGCAGCCGGCCAGCCTTGATAATCCGCTTCAGCCCGTTGTTCCCGGTGCCGAGGTGAAACGATTCCTCCTTGAGCATCGGGCCCATGCTGCGGGCGAGGGGTGCGAACGCCGAATGCGACAGCATCCCGAGCTGGAACTTGCCGTCGCGATCGATGAATTGCGTGTAGGTGAAGAAATCGAGCCAGTTCTCCACCGGCTCGTTGAATGATCCCAGCAGCCGGTTGTTGTTGAACGAGCGACGTTCGAGCAGCTTCTGCGCCTCGATCTTTCCTGAATCGCCGAAGTGAGTCATCAGGATGTGGCACATCTGCCATCCGTGCCGAATCTCCTCGCGCATGATCCGTACGAGGGACTGGCAGTCGTGGTCCGACGGCGCCGTCGCGAAGAGATGGCGCTGCTGCTCGACCGAGGCGAATTCGGTGTCCCCCTGATAAGTAATCAAGTGAAGCAGGGCATCCCTGATCCGCTGGTCCGGCACATCGAGGATCTTCTCCCACTTCCGATCCCCACGGTAATCGCCGAACTCAATCTCGGGTGAGTGCAGCTCTCCGTACTTCGCCTCGAACTTGTAGCCGGCGGTCGCGCTCGGATCGAGATCGATGTCCTTCAGCCACACCTGGAAGTAATCGACCCAGTCATCGAATGTCGAGAGTCTTCGTGTCGCCATGGGTTCAAATGGTAACACAGCGGTTCCTTCCCGGTTACAAGCTCGTAACCGGGCCGGGTATCCGTGGAAGAAATCGGTGAAATGCCCAGAGCCACAAGGCTTTCGCGTGATCCCGCCGCCTCTGGAACCTAATCTTGGAGCGGCGCCCGGAGCGTCGCGGGCGCCGGTTGATGCGGGGGAGGGGGCGTGATGCGCGGCACGGTGGTCCGCAGATTGGGATCGAGGGTGATCGCCTGCCTCGTCCTGAGTCTCGCTGCAGCCGGGACGATCCTTCGCGCCGCGACGGAGACCGGCCTCCTTCTCGGTCGCGTCACCCGGGCGTCGACCGGAGCACCGCTCGAACAGGTCCCTCTCCGTCTGCTGGGAAGCGGAGTGGAGTTCACGGTCCGCAGCGGTGATGCGGGCCGATTCCGTTTCGAACAGGTCCCGGCCGGCACCTATCGACTGACCGCCGACCTCCCCGCTTCAGCATCGGCCCGTCCGGTTGAGGTGACTGTTGCCCCGAGATCGGAGACCCGCGCCGATCTCATCGTCATCCTTCCGGAAGCGCTCGCCGATCGGATCACGGTGGTCGGCGCGAGACGCGCCGGCGGGCACGAGGGGGTGTCGACCGAGATCTATGATGCCGCCACCCTGCGCTCCCGCCCAGGGGCGCTGGATGACCCCTTCAGGGCCCTAACCGGAGCTGAACGGCATCGACCTGTGGCTCGAGTCGGGTCCGCTGAACGGCACAAGGTTGCCTGGCCTATCACAGGTTTGATATGCGCCTCACGCACCGGCGCCCGACTGCATGGGGACGCATCGTCGTGCACTTCGATCTGATCAACGTGTCCGACCACGCCAACCAGAGAAGCATCGACGTCGATCTCGATCCGGTGGCGCGCACGCTGACCCGCACGAGGCACAACCAGGCGCCGTTCATGCCGGTCTTCGGAGTTTCGGCCGAATTCTAATCGGGGAGTTCGCCGGGTTTCGCCCGCCTCAGCTTTCGGCGGGTGGGGTCGGCTGGGGCGGTGGCGTCCCCCCCCCTGCCGGCGGGGCCGATCGGGGCTCTACGATGCGGCTATGCCCCCATGGCTCCTCGGCGCCGAATTTGGTCAGGATCACCATCCCGACGGCCACGATGTGCAGGATGGGCGTGAGGATCCAGCCGAAGAACGGAATGAAGGAGACCAGACAGTAAATGAGAAACCCGCCGAGCACGCAGGACAGGTGGGGCAGTTCGCGGTGAAACACGTTGCGGCCAATCGTCTGGCCGACCAGATAGAAGATGGAGGCGATCCCGAGCCACTTCGTTACCTGCATGGCCAACCAGAGCACGATCGCCAGCGGAAGGCCGATGAGCGAGAAGGCCAGGATGCAGGAGGTGATGACGAACAGGGCCATGGTGAGCAGGCCTGCGAGGATCGACCAACCCCAGCGCATTGGAATCGCCGCCGCGATGACCGACACGCGCCGGGGGGCGAGTGTGGAAACGAGGAGGATCCCCATGAAAAGGATGGTCAGGAGCGCGAGTTTGATGATGAAGATTACCCAGAGAATGGCGGACCATCCTCCCCCCTCGCCCGAGAAGGGGATCAGGTTCATGAAGCTGACGTTGATGATCCCGTCTTCCACCACGCTGCCGTGCGCCCGATCGATGCTCCACCCGATGTTGACCAGCTCCCCCTCGATCCGGGCGTTCTCGGTGAGGGTCGTCTCCGACAGGACCGAAATGACGTCGCTCTCGATCGTGCCGTTGACGCGCAGGCTGCCCATGATGACGACGACCTCGCCCGTTACCGTCCCGTCGATCACGACGTCGCCGAACAGGGCCACGAGCTCGCCGTGATGCACCTCACCCGCCTGCACATGAGCGTCGGAGGACATCGCGAAATTCGCGCTCGGTCCGTAGGCGACTGTCACCAGAGCGGGAAGGACGAACCCGATCTCGGGGTCTCCTTGACCCCCCCCGTCCGTGGCCCGGTCCGCGGATGCGACGCCCAACCCCGGAAGCAGAAGGAGCGTCACACCGACGGTCGCGAGGAGTATTCGTCTCATCGGTTCCCTCCAAGCCCGCCGGCGCCCCCTTCGAGGGCGGTCAACGGTGCCGATCTGTAGCCCTGGGCCAACAGATAGAAACTGATAAGGATCGAAAGCAATCCGCCCGCGGCGGCCATCATCCCGGCGCCGCGCAGCAGCGGCGCCGCCGCCTCGAGGAGGATCCAGATCCCCCGTCCGAGAGCCAGACCGGCGGAGAGAACCCCACGCAGCGTTTCCAGGACAAATCCGCCCATGACGACGAGAAGGTGCCCGGCCGAGGAGAGGATCGTTCCAATCTGCCGGACCCCCTCATCTCCATTGATGGCGAGGGTCAGAAGCGCCGCAACAACCAGGCCGAACGCGACAATCCCGCCCATCATGCACGCCGCCAGGGCCAGGCGTGGCCGGCGCAGAATGGTGGGGTGGCGCAACGGGCGTACCCTTTCAGCCGCAATCCGGGCCATCACCGACCTGGTCACTTCGGTGTCGATCCTCTGGGCGCGGATCGGTCGGAGGGCCGATTCGACCCACGCGGATCCGGGATCATCAGGAAGGCCGCGCCGTCCGAACAGCGTCACGGCGTTTCTCCGGTTTCACCCCTTGGGGAGAGGGCGGGGTAATGGCGAGTGATCACCTGTTTGAGCATCGCCCGCGCGCGGAACAGGCGTGACTTTACGGTTCCTTCCGGGAGATTCAAGATGCGGGAGACCTCCTCGACAGACAGCCCCTCGACATGCATCAGCATGAGCGGCGACCGGTAGTGTTCAGGAATCCGTCCCAGCGCCTCATGCAGCAGGTGTGTCCGGGACGACGCATGAGCGATCTCGTCCGGGGTCGGGGAATTATCACGGATATCGTCCGGCAACTCGCTGCGTGAGGCCTCGTGCCTGAGGCTGCGCCGCCGGTCGAGAGCAGCGTTCACCGTGATCCGGTACAGCCACGTCGACATGGCGTGAGCCGGCTCATACCGCCGGAGGCTCCGATAGACCTTGTAGAACACTTCGTTCGTCATGTCTTCGATCTCCTGCCGGGGCACCCCCATGCGGAAGGCCGCCGTGGCGACCAGGCGCTGGTAGCGGCGGATCAGAATCTCGAACCGGTCGGTCCGTCCCGCCAGAACCTCACGGACCAGTTCCAGATCCGTGGGCTCACTGGGCATCTACCCTCCGCCGCTCCTGAAACGATTGTACCGGGGGTCCCTGAATGGGGTTCCGTTGATCTTGGGGGCGGGGGGTGGATCGGTCCCCCCGCCACCCCCTCCGGGGGTCCACTCCTCATCCGATCGAGGCCCTTAGTGGTCCAGATTGAACATCACGAGGCGGGGCTCGGACATCTCCTGCATGGCGTGCAGCGGTCCCTCGCGCCCGATTCCCGAATCACGGCTGCCGCCGTACGGCATGTTGTCGACGCGCATGCTGGGGACCTCGTTGACCATCACGCCGCCGACGTCGAGGTTGCAGACGGCGTGCCTGATCAGACGGATGTCATGGGTGAAGATCCCCGCCTGCAGACCGAAGCGGGAATCACCCGCGACCCGGACTGCCTCCTCGAACTCCTTATACCGGCTCAGGGTGACGACCGGGCCGAAGATCTCCTGGCAGGAGATCTTCATGTCCGGTTCGGCGTCGACGATCACGGTTGGCTGCACGACGTTACCCTCCCTGGTGCCGCCCGTGAGGACCCGCGCCCCCCGTCTCTTCGCCTCGGAGATCCAGGAGAGGATGCGTTCGGCATTGCCAGAGTCGATGACCGGACCGACGATCGTCTCGGGATCCTTCGGGTCGCCGACGGGCAGCTTCGCGACGGCATCGAGCAGCATCTTGCGGAAGGTCTCGAAAATCGGATCGTGGACGAGAAGCCGCTGCACCGAGATGCAGGACTGCCCCGCCTGTCCGAACGCAGCGGCAGCCGATTTTGTGACGGCGTATTCCAGGTCGGCGTCGGAGTGGACGATGCAGGCGGCGTTGCCGCCGAGCTCGAGAGTGACGCGACGTTTCTTCCAGGCTTTCTCCTTCAGCGACCAGCCGACGCCGACGCTGCCGGTGAAAGTCAAGTAGGGGAACCGCTCATCGGTGGCCAGCCGCTCCCCGACAGAGGGCTCGCAGTTCACCACGTTGAACGCCCCTGCTGGGGCGCCCGCCTCATGAATCACCTCGGCCAGGGTGAGAGCTTCCAGGGGAGTCTGACGCGCCGGCTTCAGGACCATGCTGCTGCCGACCGCCAGGCAGGGGGCGATCTTGTGAGCCACGAGATTCAGAGGGAAGTTGAACGGGGAGATGGCGGCGATCGGGCCCAGCGGGAACATCAGAGTCATCGCGAAGTACCCCTTCGTGTGGGGCTCGATGTCGACCGGAATGATCTCCCCGGTCCACCGCGTCGCCTCCTCGGCGGCCACCGTGAACGTCGTGACGCAGCGCTCGACCTCGGCGCGGGCGAAGCGGATCGGCTTGCCCATCTCATCGGTCATCGTCGCGGCAATCGCATCCTTACGGCGGGCGATCCCCTCGGCGATCCGGCGCAGGAGATCGGCACGCTGCCGCCGGGACCAGCTCCTCATTTCACCGAACGCCCGGATCGAAGCCAGGGTAGCCGCCTCCAGATCCTCCGGCCCGGCCAGGCTGACACGCGCCACCTCCTGCCCGTCAAACGGGCTGATGACCGTCTGGAATTTCGCGGTCTTGCGCCACGACCCATCTATGAACAGCTGTCTCTCGAGCGACATCGGCCTCACCTCATCCAGGATTGGTCAGAGAAAACTATACAACAACCAGGCGAGCCGGTCGGTGTTATCATCCACCATCCTATGACGTTCGCCACGCCTAGAGCCGAGACCAACTCCGCGGCAGGGGTCCCGCGGAGCCCCTGCACCCTGAAGGAGGCGCAGCGGTTCTGTGCGCGTCTCACGAGGCAGCACTACGAGAATTTTCCGGTCGCCTCGCTCCTGCTGCCGGCCTCTATCAGGCCGGCCGTCCAGGCGATCTATGCTTTCGCGCGGATCGCCGACGATTTCGCCGACGAGGATCGTCACCGGGGGGAGCGTCTCGAACGGCTTGATGAGTGGGGTCGCATGCTGGAGGACTGTCTGCAGGGGGACGCACAGCACCCGGTTTTTGTCGCCCTCGGGGATGCCGGGCGGCGGTTCGATCTGCCGGGACAGTTATTTCGTGATCTCCTGGAGGCGTTCCGAATCGATTGCGTCCGGAACCGTTACGAGGATTTCGAGGCGCTCCTGGGCTACTGTCGTCTCTCCGCCAACCCGGTCGGCCGCCTCGTCCTGCATCTCCACGGCTACACCGATCCACGGATGCTCGAGTGGTCCGATCGGATCTGCACCGCGCTGCAACTGGCGAATCACTGGCAGGATGTCGCCATCGATCTGCAAAAGGATCGAATCTATCTACCGGAACGGGATCGAGTCGAATTCTTCGTGACGGAGAGGGACCTCCGGGAGGGCCGGGTCACGGAAGGGTTCCGCGTTCTGATGCGGAGGATGATTGGCCGTACCCGTGAACTGTTCAATGCGGGCCGGCCCCTGTGCACAGCCGTCGGCGGGAGGTTGCGCTGGGAGCTGAAGCTGACGTGGCTCGGCGGGATGCGGATCCTCGATGCGATCGAGGCTGTCGACTACGATATTTTCCGCCGACGGCCCCGCGTGCGGGCGGCCGACGGGCCGCGGATCGTGGGGAGAGCTGTGCGATGGCGGAACTGAGCCCGTCCGGGATACGGCCCTCGAGGGGAAGCTCGTCCCGGGGCTCGTCCTTCCACTTCTCCTTCTCGCTCCTTCCCCGCGACCAGCGGCGCGCCATCGAGACGGTCTACGCCTTCTGCCGGGTCATCGATGATATCGCCGACAATTCTACCGGCGGACCTGATGGTGCCGAGCGCGGGGGGAGAGGCGATCGACCGGAACCCGGCGCTGCCGACCGGCTGCTCTCGTATCGCGAGGAGATTCGGCGCTGTTATGAGGGGCAACCGGAACTCCCGGTGAGCCGTGATCTCCAGGACTCCATTCGGCGCTTCGACATTCCTCGTGACCCGTTCGAGGACCTGATCGGCGGGGTCGAGATGGATCTCACGCGAACCCGGTATGAGCGCTTCGATGACCTGAAGGCCTACTGCTATCGTGTGGCCTCGACGGTGGGGCTGATCTGCCTGTCGATCTTCGGTTGCCGGCATCCCCGCAGCCGCGACTATGCCATCGATCTCGGGATCGCTCTCCAGCTGACCAACATCCTGCGTGATTTGAAGAACGATGCCTCGCGCGGCAGGATCTACGTGCCGCTCGACGAAATTGCAGCCTTTGGCTACAGCGAGAAGGCGCTGCTCGCGGGGGAGCGCAATGAGGCCTACCTCGCGCTCATGCGCCACCAGGCAAGCCGTGCCCGGGAACATTTCGACCGAGCCGCGCGGCATCTGCCCGACGAGGATCGGCCGCGGCTACTCGCGGCGGAGGTAATGGGGGGGATCTACCGCCGGCTCCTGCGCAGAATCGAGGCGGAGGGGTTCCGGGTGTTCGAGAGCCGAATCAGGGTGCCCCGCCTGCAGCAGTTCGGCGTTGCGCTGCGGGCCAGGGTCACCGGGCACGTCGGGAGCTGACGATGCGCGGATCGACCCGCGGCGCCCCCGACGCGATCGTCGTCGGCGGGGGAGTAGCCGGGCTCGCTGCCGCCACCGCGGTGGCGGAGTCGGGTGGGCGGGTTCTACTGCTCGAGGCGCGTCCCTATCTGGGGGGGCGTGCGCGCTCCTGGCTCGATCCCGAAACAGGAGTGGTGATCGATAACGGCCAGCACCTGATGATGGGGTGCTACGCCGAGATGCGGCGCGTCCTCGATCGGATCGGCGCCGCCGATGGGGTCGACTGGCAGGAGCGGCTCGAGGTTCCTTTTGTCGACCGGGGCGGCCGTGATTCCACCTTCCGCCTTCCCGCGCTGCGCGCCCCCCTCGATGTCCTGTGCGGATTACTGCGATTCCCGGGATTGAGCCTCGGTACCCGTCTCTCGTTTCTGAGGGTCGGTCGGGAGCTCCGCAGGCTGGCGCGCCGGAACCGGGAGGAGGTCATGGCGTCGCTCGACGGACAGACGGTCGCCGGGTGGCTCGCATCGCTAGGGCAATCGTCCGAAGCCAACGAGCGTCTCTGGCATCCGCTGTCGATCGCCACGCTCAATGAGTCTCCCGACCGCGCCTCCGCAGCGATGCTCCTGTCGGTGTTGCGCGACGGTCTCTTCGCAGGAGGGATCGGGTCGAGGCTCGGGCTGGCGAGGGTCGGGCTGAGCGAACTGTTCGCCGACCCGGCGGCGCGCTATCTGCGTGGCCGGGGATGCGAGGTGCGCACACACGCCCCGGTCCGCCGCATCCTGGTCGATGGAAGCGGGTGCACGGGTGTCCTCATGGCGGATGGCGAACGGCGCGAAGCCGGCGCCGTCGTCGCCGCAGTCACGCCGGACGTGCTGCTGGAGCTGCTGCCGGACGGCGCTGCGGCCGAGCCGTTCTTCGCCGGGGTGGGCAGGCTCGAGACATCGCCGATCGTGTCGGTCTACCTGTGGTTCGGCGCTCCGGTGTCCGAGATGCCGTTCGCCGGGCTGATCGGGGGGACCTGGCATTGGATGTTCAACCGGCACGCGCTCTCGGCCGCGGGGGAAGGTGCGCATGCCATCACTCTAGTAAAAAGCGCCGCCCGCGATTTCGTCGATCG
>JAPUIN010000412.1 GCA_027297005.1 Acidobacteriota bacterium | reverse complement strand
ATCTCTCGATGCTCCCCGTGAGAACGTGGCTCGACCCGGCGACGCCGGTTGTCCCAATCACCGCGTGAAGGAGGCCGGCCGCGGACAGCCACTGCCGCACCTCTCCGGTGATCTGTTGTGCGGGGAGGACAAAGAATCGGTTGTAGAAGTCGGTCTCAAACGTGCCGTCCTTTTTGCGGTAGACGAACTCCTGCCCCTCGTAGTGCGGTGAGGCTCGCAGCGTGCGCAGGTGGATGACGGCATCGTCGGGGGTCGACGACGGGCCGCTTCCGCCCGGGCGGCGCGCCTCCAGGGCGTAGCGGTGCTGTTCCGGGAGGTTCCGCTTCAGGCTGCATCCGGCCGCTCCCGCGAGGCCGATCAGGACCAGTCCGACCCCGATGATCCGATGAGAATTCTTCATGGCTGCTCCTCCGGCTGGGACTCGGGAGGCTCCTTGCCGAACAGAACCGCCGCCGGATAGCGCTTGGCTGTGTCGGTCAGCTCCCGAAGGTTCTTGAGAGTGAGGCGGAGCTCGACCATCGCCGATTCCAGATCGGGCTCTTCGCTGAGCATGAGCTGATCGAGGCGCTTGATCAGCTTTTTCAGATTCGCCATCGTCGTTGCCGCGTCGTCCACGGCTGCGCGGAACCGCCCGCTCTCCATAGATTCGCGGACTTCCGAAGTGGTCGATTTCAAATCGGACGACACGTCGCGGAAGTTCGCCAGGGAATCCTGCACCTCCGGACCGCTGACGACCCCGTGCACATCGTCGAGGACGCGTTGCACCTTGTCGGTGAGCGTGGCGATCTGGGCATCCTCGACCCCGCTGGTGATCCCCAACACGAGGTCGTTGACGTCCTGGATCAGCTTCGCGATGTCCAGGGACTCGATCTTCTCGACGATCCGGTCCACGGAGCTGACGATCTGCTCCAGGACGCCCCCGGCCGCCGGCACATAATGGGTCCCGGGCTCCCATGGCGGATCGAAGGCTGGAAAGCGTTCGGGGTCGACGTAGTCCATCTGAATGAACTTTCCGCCAGTGATGCCCTGCGACGTAAGCCGGGCCCGCAGACCGTCCGCGATCACGCCCGGCAGGGCGGCTTCGAGCTCTTTGACGGATGACCCTCGGAAGTTGACGGGATCGATACTCATCTTGACCGCAACCCAGGTACCGTACTTGCGACGCAGCTCTTCGCTCAAAGAGTAGTAGCTCGCCACGAAGCCAATCTCATCGACGCTGCCGATCTCAACGCCGCGCATCTTTACCTTGGATCCTGCGAGGAGTCCCTGCACGGAACCTTCCAGGTAGGTCTCCACCTCGAGCATGTCCTGGGGGACGATCTGGAACCCGCCGAAGATGATGACCCCCAATATTCCGAGGATGATGCCGATCAGCACGAACATCCCCAGTCGAAAATAGTTTGTCCTAGCGCTCATGAAACGGCCTCTGCTTTCCGGTTGAAGAACTGCCTGACCCAGGGATTGTCGCTGTGATCCCGCAAGTCCTTCGGATCGCCGGTCTCGACGATCCCCTTGGTCCGCTTGTCGAGCATGATCACCCGATCGGCGATGGTGTAGATGCTGGGAAGTTCATGGGTGACGATGACGAAGGTGATTCCCAGAGTCTTCTTGAGCCGCAGGATGAGCTGGTCGATCTCCGCCGAGGTGATCGGATCGAGGCCGGCGGAAGGCTCGTCGAGGAAGATGATCCGGGGGTCAAGAGCCATCGCCCTGGCAATGGCCGCCCGCTTCTGCATGCCGCCGCTGATCTCGGAGGGGAGCAGATGGAGCGAATCCCCCAGGCCGACCAGATCGAGCTTCATGCCGACGACCAGATCCATGGCGTCCCGCGGCAGGTCGGTGAACTCCTCCATGGGGAGGCGCACGTTCTCCAGCAGCGTCATGTTCCCGAACAACGCCCCCGATTGATAACTGACGCCGATCCCCTTGAGGATCTCCAGCCGCTCGTCCCCGACCGAGGTGACGATGCTCCGCCCCTGCAGCAGGATGTCGCCCCGGAACGGCTCGAACAGGCCAATCATGTGCTTGAGGACCGTACTCTTACCGCATCCGGAGCCGCCCAGGATGATGAACACCTCGCCCCGCTGCACGTCGAAATTGAGATCCTTGACGATCACCTTTTCACCGTACGCCGCGGTGAAGTCCCGGACCTGGATGATTGATTCCGTCTCGGATGCGTCGTTCATCATAGCCCTATCGTATAGAACATCACCGAGATCACCCCATCGGCGATGATGATCAGGATAATCGAGCTCACCACGGACCGGGTGGTCGACTCTCCGACGGCCCGCGCGCCGGTGCCGGTCAGGAGTCCCTGCATGCATCCGACCGAGGAGACGATGATTCCGAAGACCACAGACCGGCACAGCCCACTCAGCAGATCCCCGGCGGTCCCCCGCAGTAGGATCCGCTCGATGTAGACCTGCGGCTGGAACCCGAGGCCAATGAAGACGACTCCGCCGCCGAACAATCCGCACAGGTTCATGTAGATCGTCAGGATCGGGGTGACGAAGACCCCGGCGAGCACGCGGGGCACGGCCAGGAAGGCGACCGGCTCGAGGCCCATGGTCTTCAGGGCGTCCACTTCCTCGTTGACCTTCATGGTCCCCAGCTCGGCAGCGAACGCCGACGCCGACCGAGCGGCCAGCATGATGGCGGTGAACAGCGGGCCGATCTCCCTGAACATGGCGATGACCACCATATCGGCCACCAGGATCTCCCCCCCGTAGCGCTTCAGTGGCACAGCCCCCTGGAACGCGATGATGAGTCCCATGACGAGCCCCATCAGCGTGATGATCGGCAGGGCGTTGAAGCCCGCCGACTCGGCCACCAGCAACGTGTCGCCCCAGCGGACCTTCTGGCGATGGACCAGGACCCGGCCCAGGTTGAAGACCAGCTCGCCGATGAACGACACTAGGTCGTACAGGTCGCTGAAGAACTCTGCGGTGGCACGGCCGAGCGTTTCAGGCAGGGACATGCGCTGGCGCGCATCACGGCGCGTCTCGGGCACTCCCTGCTCAAACATCCCCAGAAGCCGCTGGAATTCTTCGGCGAGCCCATCGATCCGGAAGGCCCTGCCGGCCTCTTCCTGGCGGCGCCCGAGATCGACCAGAAGGCCGACCCCGGAGATATCA
>JAPUIN010000411.1 GCA_027297005.1 Acidobacteriota bacterium | reverse complement strand
TCCGCGCTGATGACGAACCCCGACCCGGTCAGGCGTGCGTCGGTGTTGGATGTTTCGATCTTGCCGCGCATGGCCCGGCCGAAATATTCAGCCTCCTCGTCTTTCCAATATGCGATCGGATACTTATAGGTCGTCGTCGTCCGCGCCCTGATCCGCACGACCGATTCGGTGACCTGTTGCATCACCTGCTGGATCTCCTTCGGTGAGTAGGTGCCGGGCGATCGGATGAACTCAGTCGGCAGGCGCGCGGGGATGATCCGCGGAAGGGGCGATCCATCCTTCAGACAGAAGCGGTTCCCTGCCCTGTTTTGCGCGCCGCAGACGGGGCAGTAGAGGTGATTCGACGTGTCTCCGGAGGGGGCTGGATGGGCGGAGGAGGGAGACTCGGAAGAGCCGGGCAGGTTGGCAGTCAGCGGGGCGTCGGCCACGCAGAGGATCATCACCACGACTGCGCCGACCGCGATCCGTGCTACGAGCGGCCGCTGAACACGCTGATAGGCTCTTTCGGACGGCATCTTTTGACTCCAAGGGGCGAATATTGAGCAAGTTATACCATGATTGCGCAGGTCGCCGACTGTATTTCCACGGTGGTGTCCTGGAGCGGGGAGGGTGATCCGCGGATCACGCCTTGAGCTTGAGGATCTCGTCAATCAGGAACAGGTCGGTGAGCAGGGCGCGGAGATGGATCGAGGCGTTAAGGTTGTCAATCAGCTGCGAGCTGATCGAGGGCTGCGCGAGAACCAGCCGAATGGCTGCGCGGGAGTCGCGGGCATCCCGTTCCAGAACCGAAGCGAACGCGTGATGCTGCTCGGGCGGCTCCAGCTTCTCGCGCTCCACGAGGCTCGTGAACGCCCCGGCCAGATCGGCGAGTGCGGCGTCGCTGCGCTCGAGGTAGTCTCTGAGCTGTTCTCCCGAGCGGGCCTCGCGGTCTCCCGCCACACCCTGGGCCGCGTAGCCGAGCATGAACTCGTAGCTCTCCTCGATCAGCTCAATCCGTTTCCTGAACTCGGCGCGATCCGTCCCGGCGTCGGGACGGATCGGATTTGCCCCTGTCCCGATCGCGTCGGTCGGTCTCACGTGCGTTTCTGATCGAGCCGGGGCGCCTGCTGCGCTTGAGTGGGAGGGGCCGGCGAGTCCTCCGGGATCTCCCAGCGCCGGGGATCGTGGTTGTCGAGGTAATCCTGGCGGGTGATCCAGCCGACCACCATCGACACGGTGAGCCAGCGCTTCTCCGGCAGGACGGCGAAGTAGATGTGAGCCAGCGTCAGCGTCACCAGCGCAACGGCCGACAGCCCGTGCAGGACGTAGACCAGGCCCCAGGTCGACTCGGAGAAAAGGTACGGGTTGCGAGTCCAGAAAGGCGTATCGATGCGCACCATCATGAGAAGCCCCGTACCGATGACGGCGAACGTGGTCATCAGCACCAGGTGGTGGAAGAACTTATTCTCCACCGGATACTTGCCCGGCTTCGGCGGAGGGGGGAGAGGCTGGCCGAGGTTGCGTTTTGTCTCGATCCACCACTCACGGAGATCGCGGCGGCTGATCCAGACATCCCCCAGCTTCAGCCAGAAGGATGCGTGAATGATGTGGAAGATGACCGTGCCGACGAGGACGAGTCCCGCCACCCAGTGGATCGTGATCCACGAGAATTTGACCCCCAGCACCGGGAGAAATCCGGTGAACAGCAGCACGAACATCGACGCTGACATCGCCCAGTGGAACAGGCGTGAGGCGAGGGGGTGACGGACGATCCGCTCCGGGATTCGCCGGGACGCATCGGGACCGACGGCATGCCCGGCGGCCGGGGCGTTCCTCGCGGTCCATCGCCGGAACACCAGATGCCCCGCCATAAACACGATCCCGCCGGCGGCCGCGAGCCAGAACAGGCTCCATGAAATGCGGACCAGGATCTCCTGGCCCCAGGGATCCTGCGTCCACTGGAAGAAGTCCATCCTAGGCCTCTGCCGCGCGGATCGCCCGCTTGACGAGATTCTTCATCAACGGCACCTTGAAGCCGTTGTGCTGAAGCGGTCGCGCCCCCTCAATGCTCATCTCGCCCGCGGCCGCGGCGAGCTCCTCGGCAACGCGCTGACCGGCGAGGAGAGCCTCGACCTTCCTGAGGCGCATGGGGTAAGGGGCCACCCCGTTCACCGCCAGCCGCACGCGCTCGATGCGGCCATCGCGGATCTTCATCGCCGAGGCGACATTGACCAGCGGGAAGTCCCAGGCTTTCCGGTCGCGGACCTTCTCGAAATAGAAACGCGTGTTCGCCCAGCTGCCCGGAACGCGGATCGAGGTCAGGATGTCACCCGGCTCGAGGACCGTCATACGGGTGATGTCCAGACTCGGCCCGATGAAGAACTCCTCCGCGGGGATGACCCGCTCTCCCTGGCGGTTCCGGATCGCCATGCGGGCATCGAGGGCGATGAGCGCCGGCGCCGTGTCGGAAGGATTGATCGCCACACAACGGCTCGCGCCGAAGATGCAGTGCTCGCGATTGACCGAAGTCGGCGTATCGGCGTAGCAGATGTTCCCTCCTGCCCGGTAGCACGTCCAGCCGGCGCGGTAGTACCAGCAGCGCGTGTCCTGGGAGACATTTCCCCCCAGGGTGGCCTGGTTGCGGATCTGCGGCGTCGCCACCACGAGGGCCGCGTCGGAAAGCAGGGGAAACTTGCCGCGGATCTCGGGATGATCCACCACTTCGGTCAGCGTCGTCAGAGCGCCGATCTCGATCCCGTCCGATGTCGTGCGCACACCCCGCAGATCGGCGATGCCGCCCAGATCGATGACCGCCTTCGGTCGTTTGACGCGATCCTTGAACCAGTCGACGCTGTCGAGCCCGCCTGCCAGGACCCACGCCTCCCCGTCATACCGGTCCAGCAGGGCCAGGGCCTGCTCGGTGCTGTCCGGCTGGAAGAGCTCGAACGAAGGCATCGAGTCATGAATCACGGCCATCGTGCTCTCCTCCTCCTGTGCTGCCCGCTCAGACGTGGGCCGTCGTCGCCTTGAACGGCTGCGGCCTCTTCTCGAGCTTGTTGAGAATCATGTCGGCCATGATCGGCGTGCGGTTGAACGACGGTCCGCCGATCGCGTCCTCAATGGCGCAGACGACAGCCCCCGCGCCGGCGCCGAACGGCGCCTCTCCGATCCCCCGGGCGCCGACCGGTGTGTAGGGATCCGGCAGGTTGACCGCATCGGCCTTCATCTCCAGAGGAACGTCGAGGATCGTGGGTGGTTTGGCCGTATAGAACCGGTCGGTGAACGGCAGTCCCCAGTGCGCGTCGTAGACCCATTTCTGGCTGCAGGCGACCCCGAACCCCTGCACCCCCCCACCGTGCAGCTGCGCCGCAAGGCTCCGCGGGTTGACGACGGTGCCGCAATCGGCGACCACGGTGTAGTCGAGGATCTCCACCTGGCCGGTCTCGACGTCGACCTCGACCGTCGCGAAGCCGACGACGAAGGAGATTGGATCACCGACCGCTTCGTAGGTGTCCTTCGCCACGCCCATGAGACCGCGGCCGGCCAGCGCCCGGGCCGAAGCGACCGTGATCTTGTGCAGGTTCCCGGGAAGCTCGTGTCCGTCGAACTCGCCGCCCATCTCGATGGCGCGCGCGGCCGCCTGGGCAAAGCTCATGCCCCGGGCCCGGTTGCCCCGGCTGTAAACACGTTCGTCCTTCACCTCGTAACCGTCGGCGGCGCCGCCGAACTGTCTCGCGGCGATCATCTGGAGCTTGCGCCGGGCGTCCGTGGCGGCTGCGTGGAGCGCCCTCGTCGTGGCGAAGGTCGTCTGGCTGCCGGCCTGGATCGTCGTATAGGGGAGATGCTTTGACGTGTCGCCCCAGATCACCTCGCACCTCTCCCACGGCATGCCGAGCACATCGGCGGCCACGCGCGCCGTGTCGGCGAACGAGTGCGTGCCGAGGTTGCCGACCCCGGTGTGAACGGCGAGCGTTCCATCCGGCCGGATCAGAAGCAGACCGTCGAACCCCCGGCTTCCGGCGTAAAACGGGCTCATTGAGACGCCGACTCCGGTCACCTTGCTGCCGCGACGGCGGCCGCTCAGTTTCTTCAGTTCATCCCAACGCGCCACGGCCGCACCCTTGTCGAGCGCCTCCCGCACGTAGGCGCTGGTCAGGGGTCCCTGCTCCGCCCCGAACTTCGTCTTGTGATCCGGCGCGTTGATGCGCCGGATCGCCACGCGATCGATCCCCAGCTTACGCGCCGCCTTGTCGATCAGGGGATCGAACATGGCGTTCATCTGAACGCCTCCCGGTGCGCGCTGCGCCGATCGCGGCGGCGTGTTGGTCAGCACGGAGATGCTGCGCGAGCGCATGGAGAGGGGAGTGAAGGCGAGAGATGCCATCTCCGCGGCGCTATAGATATCCCACTCGCGACCGTAGGGACCGTTGTCCTGGATGATATAGAGATCGAGAGCGGTGATACGCCCGTCCTTGCGGAAGCCTATTCTGGCCTGCGCCTGAAACCCGGGGCGCGCCCTGCCGAAGGAGTTCTCTTCCGCCCGGCTGACGCGGTGCATGACGGGGCGCCCCGTCTTTTTGGCCAGCAGGGCGGGGATCGCCATGTTGATGCTGCCGCGGATCTTGCTACCGAACCCGCCGCCCGTGTACTCGCAGATCAGAACCACTTTGGCAGGATCGATCCCCACCGCTTCAGCCACCCTGGGGATCGTCCGGCCCGTGCTCTGGGTCGAGGGGTGGATGTAGAGCTTCCCGTTCTGCCAGTAGGCCATGCAGCTGCGGGGCTCGAGTGGGTGGTGGGTCTGGGACTGATGAAACAGCGTCTCATCCAGGATCAAGTCGGCCTGTGCGAAGCCCTTCTCGAGATCACCGGCGTGCCATTGCTCCTCGGGCTCGCCCATCGGCAGGCGGGACGTTTCCCCCGAGGCGAAGTCCTCGACGGTCCACTTGAGCGTCTCGAGCTTCTCGCCATCGCGCATGATATTGCCGCCCGTCCGGGCGTTTGGCCCGAGCGGCCACAGGCTCTCGAGCGGATCGATGACGAACGGCAGCGGCTCGAGGTCGATGTGGATTTTCTCGATGGCGTCTGCCGCGGTGGTCTCGTCAACGGCCGCGACGGCCAGGATCGGCTCGCCATAGTAGAGGGGCTCGTTGGTCAGGCAGCGCTCGGACAGCGGCGGAGCTTCCGGAAGGTCGTCGGCGGTCAGGATCGCCTCCACACCCTCCATGGCCAGGGCGGCGCCGGCGTCGATCCGGAGGACGCGTGCATGCGGCATCGGGCTCTGGAGGATCTTCGCGAACAGCATCCCTTCGGCCCGGAAGTCCTCGGCGTATCTCGCCTTCCCCGTGACCTTGGCCACGAGATCCGGCGGTGAGTAATTCTTCCCGACGAGCTTCTCTCTCGCCATGTCAGCCCCTCCGTACGTATTCGGGTGCGCGCATGACGCAGTCCAGGATCTTGTTGTAGTCGCCGCAGCGGCACAGGTTGCCCGACAGCGCCTCGGCCGCCTGTCTTCGGGTTGGATGCGGATTCTCCTTGAGCAGGGCGGTGGCGCTCATGATGAATCCCGGGGCGCAGAAGGCGCACTGGAAACCGGCGCCGTCCACAACCGCCTGCTGCACGGGATTGAGCTCTCCCGCGGGACCGGCGAGCCCCTCGATGGTGGTGACTTCCCGGCCGCGCACCGTGTGGGTCAGCACCGAGCATGCATAATGCGGCACACCATCGATCAGAACCGTGCAGCTTCCGCACTCGGCACGGTCACACCCCAGCTTGGTCCCGGTCAGACCCAGCTTGTAGCGCAGCGTCATGGCCAGCATTTCCTGCCTGGCCACATCGACCGGCCGCTGCTGGCCGTTCACCTTGAGCCTGATCAGCCGCTCGACCGCGCCCGAGCCGGATACCTGGGCCAGAAGGGCACCCGTCCCGCGGAACAGGTAGCTTCCAGAGTAGGCGACCGCCCCGCCGGCGATGACACCTTTGATGAAGGTGCGCCGGGATACCACGCGAGGGGTGTCGTCCATGATCCTGACCTCTGGCGATCGAAGAGGGTGCTGCAACAGCCGTGGATGCGACTCCGTGCCCGGCCGCCCCGATGGATTCAAGATTAACAGTGATTTCGTAACACAATTCGGCCGGCGCCGCAAGCTCGATGGTCCGGTCCGTTCCGGGGAGAGGGCGCCACGGGGAGACCGCCCGGTCTGGTCGATCCCTACAGTCGCCGAGCGTCCTGGCCATGGAGAGTCTTTAATCCATAACCGGCCATGCTACGATGGGCGCACAGATCCTTCACCATGTGCATCCGCCAAGAATCTGGATGGGGCCCCTCATGGCATCCTCGAACCCATTTGGTCACAAGACGCCGCTCGAAGCGGGTTTCAGTATGCCGGCCGAATGGTCCGCCCATGTGTGTTGCTGGATGGCATGGCCCTGCCGCACGGAGCTTTGGGGGGAGGCCCTGCCCGAAACCCAGGCTGCCTTCGCCCGCGTGGCCCACGCGATCGCTGCTTTCGAGCCGGTGACGATGATAGCAACCCCGGAGACCGCCGACGATGCGGCGCGGCAGTGCGGCTCCGCGATCGAGATCTTTCCGCTCGAGATCAATGACTCGTGGACCAGGGATGCGGGTCCCAACTTCCTCAAGGGGCAGGATGGATCGTCCGCAGCGACGGCCTGGCACTTCAACGCGTGGGGGATGAAATTCGATCCGTACGACCAGGATGCTCAGCTGGCCCGGCGACTGTGCGAGCATCTGGGTTACCCATGTTATCAGTCCCCCCTCTATCTCGAGGGAGGCGCCGTCCTTGTCGATGGCGAGGGGACGATCCTGACGACCGAGTCCTGCGTGCTCAATGCCAACCGTAACCCCGGCCTCAGCAAGGATGAAGCAACCCGCGAGCTCTGCCATGCCCTCGGAGGCTCCAAGGTGATTTGGCTGCCGGGTGATCTGGCGGCGGGGGACGTCACCGACGGACATGTCGATGGGCTTGCCTGTTTCGTGCGCCCCGGGCTTCTCCTTCTGGAGACGGCGAAGGATCCTGAGGACCCGCGATACGAGATTCTCCAGGAAAACCGGCGCGCCCTCGACGGAGCGACCGACGCTCGGGGACGCCCGATCGAGATCGTACCGATCGAAGAGGCCTGGGAGGCTGAGCCGGAGGGGAGCAGCTACTGCATCTCCTACATCAATTTTTACCTCGCCAACGGCGCCGTCGTGATGCCGCAGTATGACGTGCCGGGGGACGCACGCGCCCTGGCGGTGGTCCAGAGAGCCTTCCCCGATCGCGATGTCATCCAGGTGGATATCAAGAAAATCGCGATCGGAGGGGGCGGCATTCACTGCATTACGCAGCAACAGCCCGCCTGAGCCGCCGGGATCATGGCGCGCTGGTCTCTTTATATGATTCGGTGCAGGGGCGGAACGATCTATACCGGCATCGCGACAGATGTCGCCCGGCGCATCGCCGAGCATCGGGGGAACAGGGGCCGGGGAGCGAAGTATCTTCGGAGCCGAGGGCCGCTGCAGCTGGTTCTCCATCGAGCGATCGGATCCAGGAGCCTCGCGCTCAAACTCGAACGCAGAATCAAGAGACTGCTGAAGAAACGGAAGGAAGCGCTGATCGGGCAGAGCAGCCTGATCGATCAGATGGTGAAACAGATCAGGAGGGATCTTCCCGCTAGCTCGAGACCGACGCGGCCGCTTTCTCGCCGACGAGGCGGTTCAGGCGGAATCGATTGTAGTGGAATGCCCGGATGATTTCGGGAATCTCGCCGGTGGCGATCATCTGCGCGGAATTGAGACCGCTGGCCGGGGAGGCCTTGAATCCGTAAGTGCCCCAGCCACAGTTGATGTAGAGTCCCTCAATCTCGTCGATCGGAGAGATGATCGGACTGTAATCCGGCGTCATGTCGCACAGCCCCGACCACTGCCGCATCACCTTGACGTCATGAAGCATCGGGAACAGTTCGAGCACGTGCACCGCGTAGCTCTCCAGGAAACCGAGCGTCGATTTCATCTGGTAGTGCGGGTAGGGGTCAATGCCGTTTCCGCAGACGAGCTCCCCCCGGTCGGTCTGGCTCAGGTAGATGTGCAGGTTGGAGCTCACCACGACGTGATGCAGCCACGGTTTGTAGGATTCGGTCACGAGCGCCTGCAGGGGGTAGGTGACCAGCGGCAGCTCGACACCGACACGCGAGCAGATCTCGGAGCTCCAGGCAGCGAGAGCGGTTAAAACCCTGGAGCAGCGGATCGTCCCCCGGCTCGTGGCGACGCCGACAACTTTCCCTTTTTCCACGAGGATGTCCTCGACGCGGGTCAGGTTATGGATCTCGACCCCGAGCCGGTCGGCGGCGCGTGCGTAGGCCCAGACGACGGCGTCATGGCGAATGATGCCGCCCGGCGGGTGGTAGAGAGCTCCGAGGATCGGGTAGCGCGGATGCCCGGAGATGTCGATTTCCGGGACGAGGCGTTTGATCTCCGAGGGAGAGAGGATCCGGCTCTCCACCCCAAGAGTCGTATTGATTTCGGCCCGGGTCGTGAGGGTGCTCATGGAACCCTCGCTGTGGCCCAGGGTGATATGCCCCTGCTGGCTGAACATCAGATTGAAGTCGAGCTCGGCCGCCAGATTCTCGTAGAGACGCAGGCTCTGGTCGTAGAAGCGGATCCCCTCCTCGGTGCGGTAATTCGAGCGCAGGATCGCCGTGTTCCGGCCCGATCCCCCGTAACCGATGAACCTGGCCTCCAGCACGGCGATGTTCCGGATCCCCAGCTTCGCGAGGTAATACGCCGTCGCCAGCCCGTGGGCGCCTCCGCCGACGATGACGACGTCGTAGCCGCTCTTCAATTCGTGTCTCCGCCACATCGGGGCGATCATCCTCCTGCACCTCCGAATTCCACAGGCACACAGCCGATCCCGGCGGGAACGAGCCCCACCGGACGGCCGACGTCGAGCAGGGCAAGGTGCAGGCTCTCGGTGTAATCGCGGGATTGAATCAGAATGTTCCTATTAGGCGCGCTGTGAATCGTGCAGGGGACAAAATGGACGCTGGTCTGAACGATGCTCCCTCCCGCCGCGGGACCGGCGCGGAGATCGATCGCCGTGGAGCGCTCCAGGACCTCGTTGCGGCGCGGTCCGGCGAGGAGCAGGGCGCCGTAGCCTCCGGTCTGATCGAGAACCGCCGTCCGGGTCCGGTCCAAACCGATCAGGAGCGCATGCTCCTCTCCGGGTCCGCATAGGATGAGGAACTCGTCCGCCGCGAGCCTCAACAGAACGCCGCTGATGCCGTTCGCGATACCAAGCGCGCCCGGCGGAGCGGGGAGGGGATCCGTCGAGGCGATACGGGCGGCATTCTCTTCGGCTCCCGGACCGCGCAGCGAGATCTTGCCGATGTGCGACCAGTCGACCAGCACGGACCCCGTCTCGAGCCCGCGCCTCTCCGCCACGGCGTCACCGAAATGCTCCGCGATCTCCCAGCCGGCCGTCTCGATGATGGAGGCGTTGGTGGATCGATAGACCGCCGAGAGCGGCGAACGCCGGACGAGTCCTGTCACGATCGCAGTCTCTCCCCCCGCGGGTCGTAGGCGGCGCGTTCCTCCAGCAGTTCGGCCGCAATCTCGCGACCGTTCTCGAGTCGGATTCGTACACCGATCCCCGGTTTCGGAAGAGGCTCCCTGACCCACGCCAGCCCGATGCCGTGCCCGAGAGTGGGACTCATCCGCGAGCTGGTCACGCGGCCGATGACACGGCCGTTGTCGACGATGATGTACCCATCGTGCGGGATCGGGCTGTCGGGCCGGAGCCGGTAGCTGACTAGCCGGTTTTCGGGGCCGCGGTTCCTCGCATGCGACAAAAACGCGCGGCCGATGAAATCGGATTTCCGATCCTGGATGGTGAACCCGACCCCCGCTTCGTACGGACTCGACAGCGCATCCGTATCGACGCCCGGGATGAGGTGCCCCTTCTCGAGGCGCAGGACGCGTTGCGCCTCCATGCCGAACGGCTTGATCCCATGAGGTGCCCCCTTCTTCAGCAGAGTGATCCACAACGACTCGCCGTACTCGGCCGGGAAGTGAATCTCGTAGCTCAGCTCACCCGTGAATCCGATCCGAAACAGGTGAACCTCGATACCCAGGAGCCTTGCGCGTCGATGCGACATATATGGGAACGAGGTGCTCGAAAGATCGATATCGACCAGGCCGCTGAGGAGATCGCGGGCCCGCGGGCCGCTGAGGTTGACGGCGCCGAGCACCGGTCCGAGATTCGCGAGGCGTGCGTCGAGGTCCAACGAGGTGATCCACCACAAGAACCGGGATCGAATCGCGTCGGCATTCCCGGTGGTCGTCGAGAGAAAATAGCGACCTTCCTCGATGTGCGAGATCGTGCCGTCCTCGAACAGGATGCCGTCCTCGCCGACCATCGTGTGATAGCGCACCCTTCCCACCCTGAGATTAGAATAATCTCCCGGCAGCATGAAATTGAGAAGTTGCAGCGCATCCGGCCCGGTCAGCTCGAGCTTTCCGAGGGTGCTGACATCAATGATGCCCAGGGCGGTGCGGACGGCGAGCACCTCCTCCGCAATCTCCGTGTAGCGCTCCGGTCGTTTCCAGAGTCCGGCGTTCAGAAAACGCGCGCCAGCCCTGACGTGTTCGGCATGCATCGGTGTCCGCCTCACCGGCTGCAGATGGGGCGCCCGGCCAGCAAGAACCCCGAACGGGACCGGCGCAAAGGGAGGCCGCATCGTCGTGGGGAGGGCAGGTGATTCGGAATCGGGTGCGTCGAGCCCGACGATGCGGGCGGCGGCCTCGTAGCAGGTCTTCCCCTGGCACGGCCCCATCCCCATGCTGGTATACCGTTTGAGGGTCTCGATCTGGTCGAACCCTTCGCGGATCGAATCCTGGATCTCGCGGCGGGTCACATCCATGCACTTGCAGACGAAGCGTTTCGTCCCCTGTCCGGAGACGTCGGGCGGCGGCGCGGGGATGCACTCCGCGGGGTCGCGCCGGCTCTCGGGGGCGGGCTCCCCCCTGGCGGCCGCCCGGCCAGTTTCCATTCCTTCGCGAACCAGGCGGCCGAACGATGCGGGGCCGTTGACCTCGCCGGCGGCGTACAGAGCTGGCGGGATATCGAAGACGCGGAACACTTCGCGCGTCGAATCCCAGATAGGCCGCCCTCCGCCGGCACCGAGCAGCCCCAGTTGCGGGGTGAACCCGACCGCCATGACGACGAGGTCGCACTTGAGTTTCTGCAGGCCGCTGCCTTCCAGGGTGCCGAACGAGACACTCCGGACGCGCTTCCACCCCGAAGTGGCACGAATGGTGCTGTCCGGAATGATTGGGATCGCCGCCGCCTCGAGGGAGAATTCCGAGGAGCGCTTCTTCGGCCTCGAGTCAATCACGGCGATGACCTTCACGCCGGCGCCATGCAGGATGAGCGCCGTGTGGTATCCGCCGTCGTGGGTCGTGACGATGACGGCGCGCTCGCCGGGAACGACGCCGTGGATCCCCACGAGTCGCTCCACGCCGCGGGCAGTCATGATGCCGGGAAGGTCGTTGTTCTGAAAGACCAGGTACCGGTCGTTGGCGCCGCCCGCCACCACGACCGCGTTCGCGCGAATCTTGAACAGGTCGCGGCCGTTCTCGGCGGCGACGAGGTTGTCCTCATAAACGCCGAATGCGGTTGTCCCGCTGAGGATCTCGATACCGGGGGCTCCCCGCACCGCTTCGATCAGCTTCCTCACCGCCTCGTGCTCGGGGAGGCCGTTCAGTTCCTCTTCCGGGCAGTCGCGCACCATCGAAAAATTGAAGGCCGAGCGGCCGCCGAGCTCTGGAAATCGTTCGATCAACAGGACAGTTCGTCCCTCCCTCGACGCCGCGAGCGCTGTGGCGAGCCCGGCCGCCCCGCCTCCGATGACGCAGAGGTCGGGGAATCGATATCTCTTGTCATGACGATCGTGTCGATGCCGCCCGGTTGTGTCGATCCGCCCCAGTCCGGCCGCATGACGCAGCACTTTCTCGAACCAGGGCCATGCCCAGCGGGGCTTGTGAAACATCTTGTAGTAGAAGCCGTTCGGAAGGAGAGGAACCAGCAAGTTGTTCACCGCCATACAGTCGAAATTCACGGCCGGCCAGGCGTTCTGCGTCTTGACACGCACTCCCTGACTCGGAACGGCGAGATCCGCGGGGACGTTCGGTCTGCCGTCGATCGTGATCAGGACCTCGGCCCCATAACCGTGATAGTCGTATATCCCCCGTGGGCGGTGATACTTGAAGCTGCGCGAGAAGACACCGACGCCGGCGGCGCAGGCGGCGGAGGCGACCGTATCCCCGTCGCAGTAGGGAATGGCACGTCCGTCAAAAGAAAAAGTTCCCCTCTCCGTCCTCTCGCCGATCGGGAGGCAGGGATGACGGCTCAAGCGTTCGCGCATTGGCAGGGCCTCTGTCGAGCCGGGCTAAGGATGGCCGTTGAGATCACGGAACCAGAAGCTCTCGTGATCACGATTGTCGGTGGTGTCACGTCTCACCAGGAACCAGCGCTGGCATCCCGATCGGTGATACCACCACTCGAGATGCCGTCCCTTTTTGTTCTCGGCCAGGTAAACGTAGCGGGTCCAGGCCTCGAAATCTTCATTCGGCGACGGCCGGCGCTTGAACTCACCCTGGAAGGAGAATTCCGAGACCTGGCGTTTGCCGCAGTTGGGACAGGCGAGTAGGAAGCTCATGCAGTGAGTCGGTCGGATGACGGGGAATGAGACCCAGCGTGATTGAACGGTTCGACGATCCCGCACATTTTCGAGGCTCAGTAGTATTCCAGGTACCGATTGACTTCCCAGTCCGAGACATGACGGTGATAGTCAGTCAATTCCTGCTTCTTGATCTGGATGAACTCGCGCGCCAGCGCCTTTCCGATGCCGTCCTGGATGACCTCATCAGCTTCGAGCGCCGCAATCGCATCGCCGAGGCTTTGTGGGAGAGTGTCGATCCCCATCTCCCGGCGCTGCGCGGCGTTCGTCTCGTATAGATTGATGTCGGCCGGTTTGCCGGGGGACAGGGCGTTCCGGATGCCGTCCCGGCCCGCCGCGACGATCGCGGCGGTCATCAGATAGGGATTGGCGGCGGAATCAGGGCTGCGAATCTCGAGATGATTCCCGCACACGCGCACCATGGCAGTGCGGTTGTTGTTCCCGTAACAGATATGGGCGGGGGCCCACGTCGCTCCCGAAGCCGTTCCACCGACCACCAGGCGCTTGTAGGAATTGACCGACGGGCAGGTGATCGCGGTGAGCGCCGCGGCATGCTTGAAGATCCCCGCCATGAACTGGTAGGCGAGGTTCGAGATTCCGAGCCCGTTGGGATCGGAGTCGTCATGGAAGGCGTTCTTCCTTTCGCGCCCGAGGGAGATGTGCATATGCATGCCGCTGCCGGTGCGATCGCTCATCGGCTTGGGCATGAAGCTGCAGATCATGTCATGGCGACGCGCGATCGCCGTAGCCGCCATCTTGAACAGGATGAAGTGGTCGGCCATCTGCAGGGCGTCCGTATAGGTGAAATTGATCTCGTACTGGCCGTTCCCGTCTTCGTGATCGATCTGGTAGATGTCCAGTCCACAATCGATGAGGTTCCGCGTCAACTCGGTGAGGAACGGTCCGGTGCGATTGAGCCCGTCGTAGTCATAGCAGGGCTTGTCCAGAACATCGGTGTCGTTCGCCGGCACGACGCGCCCCGTCGCAAGATCGCGTTTCAGGAGAAAGAATTCGGGCTCTAGCCCCGTGTAGACCTCGTATCCAGTGTCCTTCTTCAGTGCCTCGATCGCCCGCCTGCAGACGACCCGGGAATCGAACTCGTAGGGCTCGTCATTGACATAGCCGTCGCAGGCGATCCGCGCGAATCCGGGCATCCATCCGATCCTCGTGAGGGTCGACAGATCGCCGCGGGCCATGAAATCGGGACCCTCGGGTCCCATCCCCAACCCCCAGACGGCGAAGCCGGCGAACCCCGCCCCGGGCTCGACAACCATGTCGAGGTGTCTGGCAGGGACGGCCTTCGTCTTCGCCCGCCCGTGAATGTCCACGAACTGCGCAAGGACGAATTCGATTTTGTTTTGCTCCAGGTACTCCCTGGCGCCCTTCAGGTTCATGACTGTACCTTCCCCCCACGCACGGCTGAAAATTTACTCATTTTACCCTCTCCGGGATGATCCTGTCTCCTCGTCCATGAAGTTTCTTTTGCCGATCGCGCTCAAAGCTGGTGATGAGCGGGCCGGCGTGGTGCCGACAGGGGTGAACTGCCGGCAGGGAAACAACAGGGAGCCTCGGTTGGAAGGGAGTCGGCGGAGCACGCGACGCTCCCTGTATAATTGATGCGCAGCCAACGGATCGAGGGGGGTATTCGCGGTGAGGGAGAGACCGGCAGCCGCCGGCGGCCTGGAGAGGACCATCGACTGGAAGCAGGGTCTGGCAATCGCCATCGGCGTCCCTCTGCTGATCCTGCCGTCTATCGGTTATTTCGCGGGTTATCTCTGGTCGTTTGCGATCGTCATCTGGGGGCTGTCGGTCCTGCAGGGGTTCATGCAGAACATCGCCTACGCGGAGCTGGCGACTGCGTTCCCGAACGCCTCCGGGCTCCCGGGCATCGCGCAGAGTGTCTTCAGGAGCCGGAACGGCAAGGACCGCTACGACAGCGGAAAGTTCATCGGCGGCTTCAGCGCCTGGAGCTACTGGTTCGCCTGGAATCCCGTACTGGCTATCTTCGCGATCCTGGTCGGAAGCTATCTCAAAGGGCTGGTGCCGGCCCTCGACGCGTTCTCTGAGCTGCAGCTGTCGTTGATCTCGGGGGTGGTGATCTTCTCGCTCTTGATCCTGATCAATTGCCGGGGGCTCTCCAGCGGCGCAACCCTCAGCTATGTTCTCGCGGCCCTGTCGTTCGTCCCCCTCATCGTGATCACCCTGGCCCCCTTCGCAACGGGGGATTTCGTGGCGGCGAATATCGTCGATTCCTGGCTGCCGGCGGACTGGATCTGGGACTGGTCGCACATCCTGATGCTGTTCGGCATCTTCGCGATGGCCCAGTGGAGTGCCTGCGCCTGGGAGACCGCGGCGATCTACGCCCCCGAGTACAAGGCGCCTCACACGGATGTGCCCAAGGCGCTGTTCGTCTGCGGGGGCATCTGCCTCCTGACGTACGTCCTGGTGCAGGCGGCGGTGACGGGGACGCTCGGTATCGAAGGCATTCTCGAGGAGCCGATCTCGCCGATCCTGCCGCTCGCCAGAGAGACCATGGGATCGACCGGTGCGAACATCTCGATCGTCATGCTGATCGCGGCCATGGTCTTGATCATTCAGACGGCGTTGCTCGGATCGTCCCGGGCGATGCATTCGCTGGCGAGCGAGGGAAACCTTCCGCGAGCCTTCGGAAGACTCAACCCCCGGGGAGCCCCGGTCTTCGCGATGATCTTCATCGCCCTGTTCAATCTCGGCCTCATCCTGATGGAGACTCCCACGGCGATTCTGGCAGCCTCGGCGATCGGGTATGTGTGCGCGAACGGGATCAGCCTGTTCGCCTATGTGAAAGCCAGGACCGATCCACATCTGGCTGCCCTCGACCGTCCGTTCAAGGCACCGTCGGGATGGTCCAACGTCGCGCTGCTCTTCGGCATCTTCAACCTGCCGCTCTGTCTGGTCGGCGTCATCTACCTGAACAGCAAAGAGAGCGGATGGATCTCCACTGCCGTCGCATTCCTGGTGCTCGGCCTCTACATACCGCTCTGGATCTATTCGCAGCGCGAGGGGGCCAGGAGGGAGGCCCGGGAATGAGCGTGGATGCGGGCCGGTCGGAACGTGCCGGGTCTGCCCCGCGCCCGCCAGCATGAACACGCGCGCTCAAACGCGATCGGCCGGCGCCGGTCTTCGCGAAGCCTTCCTTGGGTGGCAATGCCGCATCCGGCAGATGGCGGTACGCGAGCACGGCGGTTCCCCGCTCCCCGCGATGAAACCCCGGGTCACGCTCGAGGACGGCCGCCGGGTCACCGACGCCGTCACGGTTCTGCTGCTGCGCTCCGAACCGGAGGAGAGCACCGGTCGGTTCCGCCACATCGTTCGGCGCACTCACGATCCGCTCGAGCGCCATGAGGCGGCGATCAATATGTTGAGCTCCGCCTATTACCAGAAGCCGGGCGAGTTCACGGATATCCTGACGGCGCTCTTTTCGTGCGATTCAGCCGTGGCGGCGACGCTTCTGCGTGAGGGAAGTTGTGTGCTGATCTTCGAGCAGTTCGCCCAGCGCTATCGGATTCCATGCGGGATCCTGGAGCTGGATAGCGACGATCGTTTCTGGCAGGCGACCTACTGGCACAATTGCATGTTCAACCACGCCATGCCAGGGTCAGTCTGCGTTCTCGCCTTCACTCCCGATTGGAGCGCCGCCGAGGCCGAACCCGATCCGATTCGAGCGTCGGATCGATCCCGCTCCTAGAACTTCCGGTACGCATCCCTCAGCTGGATCAAGGGGTGTTTTTTCGACATCTGGAACTTGATCAGGAGCTCGCGTGCGATCATGTCGCGCTCCTGCTGATTATCGGGAAGCTTCATCTTCCTGGGAACGGTGACCCATCCGTTGATGTTCCGGTCGAAGACGGCCGCGAGACCCTCCTCGTAGCCCAGGTGCACATCCTCGAGCCAGTTGAGGTCCTGCCAACCCATGATCTCCATGTACTTCTTGAGGAACGGTGTCAGGCAGGAATAATCCGGCACCAGGTTGACGTCGTAGCGATAACCGATGTGCTGCCCGATCTCCTTCTCCCTCTCGGAATCCAGCCCATCGGATTTGATGTAACGATCGACATCGACTTTGCTGCTCACTCTCGATCTCCTAGTAGCGGTTCATGTCGGGGCGGCCGACCGTGTACTGCGAACCGGCGAGCGGGACCTGGGCCAGGGCCGAGGCCTCCATGGTGAGGGCCGCGAGATCCTCGGGCTCCAGCGAGTGAACATTGGTCTTACCACATGCCCGGGCCAGCATCTGGCACTCGATGGTGAGACAGTGGAGGAAGTTGAACACGCGCTCCGCCGCTTCGTCCGGGTCGAGCCGTTTCCGCAGTTCGGGGTCCTGCGTGGCGACCCCGACCGGACACCGGCCGGTGTGACAGTGGTAGCAGTACCCGGCCTCGACGCCGATCTCCTCCTCGAAGTTGGCCTCCGGGATCGCCTTGTTACAGTTCAGGGCGATGAGAGCCGAGTGCCCGATCGCGATTGCGTCTGCCCCCAGCGCCAGGGCCTTGGCGACGTCGCTGCCGTTGCGGATACCGCCCGCGTAGACGAGCGTGATCTCACCGGTCTTGCCGAGTTCGTCGAGCGCCTTGCGGGCCTGACGGATGGCGGCGATACCCGGGACGCCGGTGTCCTCGGTCGCCAGGTGGGGACCGGCGCCGGTCGACCCTTCCATGCCGTCGAGGTAGATGCTGTCCGGGCCGGTCTTGATCGCCATGCGGACGTCGTCATAGACACGCGCCGCTCCCAGTTTGAGCTGGATCGGAATCTCCCAGTTGGTCGCCTCGCGGATCTCCTCGATCTTGAGCGACAGGTCGTCGGGCCCGAGCCAGTCAGGATGGCGGGCGGGCGAGCGCTGATCGATGCCGGCCGGCAGCGAACGCATCTCGGCCACCTGGTCGGTGATCTTCTGCCCCATCAGATGACCGCCCAGGCCGACCTTGCACCCCTGGCCGATGAAGAACTCGCAGGCATCGGCGAGCCGCAGA
>JAPUIN010000410.1 GCA_027297005.1 Acidobacteriota bacterium | reverse complement strand
GGCCAGATACGGCGAGAATGGGTGCGGGCTGGAGGAGCCGGCCATTCGTCAGCCCTTTCTCGGAGCCTGTCCGGGTCGGCATAATCGGACGGAGATCGATCCCTCAACGGAAGCGATGATGCGCCGCGTGGGACGACGGTCGCGTCGGGCGTAGTCGCGCCTCTTCATTCCCCATCTCGAGCGGGACACCGACCTCTCGCCCCCCCCACGCTGCCGTATCGGCCTATTGACCGCCCGCGTCCATCACCCGCCTCGACGGGTCGAGATCCGCCGGCGTGTTCAGGTTCAAGAGAATTTCGTCGCTGTCCCAGGGAACTTCGAGCACCCGACCGGGATCGCGCCGAATAATCGCGCGCAGCCCCTCGCTCTCCTCCCGGACTTCCATCAGTTCGCCGAGGAGATCGCCGCTGAACAACGGCGGGTGGCCGCGCCGGCCGGTGAACGTCGGAATCAGGATCAACCGGCGGCCTGCTGCGCGACCGCGCTCCCACTCCTCCCCAGCCCGGGCGATGAGGGCATTGACGAGACGATGATCGAGGGGCTGATCGACTGCGGCGATCAGGACGCCGTCGGGGCGCTCGCACAGCGAGGTGAGCCCCGCGCGGATCGAGGCGCTCTTCCCCTCGGCGTGACGTGGATTGTAGACGGCGCGAGCCTTCCAGGTCGGACGCACTGAGGACTCCACCACCGGGGTCAGGAGCCCCGCGTCGCGGCCGAGCACGGTCACGCACTCACTGACGGCGCTCTTCTGGATCTCGCAGAGTTGATGGCGGAGAAGGACCCGGCCGCGCCACGGCATCAGGGCCTTGGGCTGGCCCATGCGCTCTGAATCACCGGCGGCCAGCAGGACGGCGACGATCTCCATCGTCGGGTCAGGGCGCCGGAGTGGGAGCCTCCGTGGCGTCCGACTCCTCGTCTTTCGGTTCGGGATTGACGTCGATCTCGGGGCTGTACTCGACCTGCGTGAGCTGAGCGTGCGCCTCCCACGCTTCCTCGAAGGTGTACATCGTGATCGCATCCCACGGACAGACTTCTGCGCAAAGCGCGCAACCGATACACTTATCGTACTCGACGATCGCGAGATTATTGGGCGAGTCGGGGGTTGAAACGTAGCGGATGGCGTCGACCACCTGGGTTTTGACGGTGACCGTTTCACAGAACGCGACGCAGGCGGGTGAGTTGGCGCAACCTGAGCAACTGCTGTGATCGATGACGGCCAGACGCTTCGGCGGCTTCTTGAGAAACTTATTCTTATAGTCGGTCGGCGCAGACATTTTCAGGATTCCCCCCCGAATGCGGAAAGTCTCTCATATCACCTCCACTCGTTCAAGCCCCTCGAATCGTGGTGGACCGGCTAGCTCCTGCCCTTGCAGGAGCCGGCCGGCCTCCACATAAGTATGGTTCGGGGGTCGGTCTGTGGGAAGATAAGTGACGGGAGTCGGGAGGCCAGGGATGGCGAATGAACTGGAGGGACTCGGACCGGTCGAGATCCGGGAGGCGCGGGCGCGCGTCGCCCGGACAGCCAGGATCACACCTCTCGTACCGTCCGAGATCCTCGCTGAACGGCTGGGGCATACGGTCTCATTCAAGTGCGAGAATCTGCAGGTGGGGGGGGCCTTCAAGATCCGCGGGGCGTCGAACTTCCTCGCCGGGCTCGATCCGGCGGTCGCCATGCACGGAGTGATCACCTATTCCTCGGGGAACCACGCCATCGCCCTGTCCATCGCCGCACGCCGGGCCGGGGTCCCGGGGATCGTGGTCATGCCGGAGAACGCGCCGGCAGTGAAGGTGGCGAGAGTGCGGGAGAACGGAGCCGAGGTCCACTTCCGGGGCACCACCTTTACAGAGAGGAAGGCGCTTGCGGAAGAGCTGCAGAAAGAGCGCGGCCTCACGATGGTGCCGTCCTTCGACCATCCTGCGATCATCGCCGGGCAGGCCTCCTGCGGTGTCGAGATTCTCGAGCAGATGCCGGACGTGGGAGTTATTCTGGTCCCGGTCGGGGGCGGAGGACTGTTGTCGGGGATCGCGCTGGCCTGCGGTTATCGTCGCGCCTCGATCCGCGTGATCGGGGTCGAGCCCGAAGGATCCGCCTGCATGGCCGCGTCGCTGCGCGCCGGTGCTCCGGTGAGCCTCGCGTCGGTCGGTTCGGTCGCCGACGGCCTCCTCCCTTCGCGCCCGGGCGATCTGAACTTTGACATCGTGCGGCGGTTCGTCATGGAGGTGATCACGGTGCCCGACGATGCGATCCGGGAAGCGGCCGGCTGGTTGTTGCGATCCGAGCACCTGCTGGCCGAGTGGAGCGGGGCCACGGCGCTCGCGGGGCTGCGATCCGGCCGGGCGCGCATCGGTGGCATGCCGACCGCCGTCATCCTCAGCGGTGGCAATATCGATCCCCGGGCCCTGCTCGATACGTCGCAGGCGGGCCCGCAGCCGGACTAGTTTCCCGTCCGGGTATTGCGCGGGGCCCGACGAAATTCCCGGACTGGCTCCTAGACGCGAGGACGCCTCCCTCCGTAACTTTGAGGATATCGCAGCCTCAACACCATGGGCGGAACGGCATGTTAGACTGGCCGCTCTTCTTGGAGGATATTTGCTGATGGCGGAATGGAAGTTCGACGAATCGCGGCGCCAATCCGGATTCACCCTGATCGAGCTCCTCATCGTCGTGACCATCATCGGGATCATCGCGGCGATCGCCATCCCACAGCTTCAGAACGCACTCGACCGCACGAAACAGAAGTCGACCATGGCCGATATGCGGGTCATCGGGCAGAGCCTCGAGATGTACGCGACCGATCACAACGTCTATCCGCGGGGATTGAACGACGTGGGTGCCTCGACGATCAGCGGCTATATCACCCCCATCTATCTCCGGAAGGTCCCCCCGGGGGACGGCTGGAAGAACCCCTGGCATATCGACACCAATGCGTTCGGGACCATTTACACCATCACCAGTTACGGCAAGGACGGCGTGCAGGGACCGAACACCGGCGGGCCGGTAACCAGGTTCGTCTGCGACATCATTTACACCAACAGCTCGTTCTACCAGTGGCCCGGAGGGGCCCAGCAGTAGCGACCCGCTCCGCCTCATCACCTTCCGTGACTCCCCCTTAAATTCCACTTGACAGACCTCCATTCTCGACGAATCGTCTACAATAGCTGTAGTGCCGAAAGCTGCTCTGATCCTGAAAAACCGACGGCCCATCCCAAGGGGGGTCGAAGAGAGTCGTGTCATTTCGCGGCAAGCTCGTTGAGCCCGGTCACGAACAACCCGTCCTGCCCCCGGGTCAGAGGGATATCTCCGGCTTCTGGTTTCCGCGTGGTTGCAGCGACCCCAGATCGCTGATCCGCAGGCGCGGGAGGAGAACGAAGAAACAGGTGGAATCCGGTCCGGTAGGCGTTTCGCCGCCGGGAGAACTGCAGTAGGCCCGCTCCGGGACCGCGCGCACACTCCCCCCCTCGGGGGTCGGTCGATGGAAATCGGCCTGCGAAGATCTCACTCAGGGGGAGAAAGCGATTGGACCGTCTTTCAACGCCGCCCGGACGATCAGCCTCCGGGGGGTGGGACCCAGATGATCGAACGGATAGCAGGTAATCAGTGTAAGAACCGCTTCATCGGTCGGGTCGAGGGAATCGGTTTCCGATTGATCGACCACCTCGATCGATTCGACCCGGTAGACCCCGCTCTCCATTTCCCCTGAAACCTCGACCCGGTCTCCAACCCTCAGATCGCCGAGACTTCTGAACGGACCGTCCCGATGGCCGGCGATGATGCAGTTGTCGCTTTCTCCCGGCAGGGCGCTCCCCTCCAGGTGCCCCGGCCCGCGGCGCAGGGTCGCGGGGTCGGTCCCCTCAGCCACGACCACATCGAGCCCAACCCGCGGGATGCGCAGGCGCGCGACCGCGCGACCGCGTGCCGGGGCCGGGCGAGTCGCATCCTCGCGGTCGTCGGCCATCATCGACATGATGACATTCGGATCCACGACGAATCGGTCCGGATCGGCGTTCACCCGACCGGCTCTTGCGGTGATCTGTCCGAACGATCCGCCGTGCCGGCTCTGCCAGGCAATCCCCCGGGTCCCGATCGCAGCGGCCGACAGGCACAGGACCACTCCCGCTGTCGCGAGGACCGCTCCTACAAGCCGCGTCGCGATCACTTTCACGTTAACCTCCGGATCATCCGTGTCGACGTGTCAGGAGCAGGCTCCCGGCGGCGAATAGAACCCCCCCCAGGACAAGCATCAGGACCGTCGGGCTGCCGGTAGTCGGCATGGCGCGAACCGGTTCCTCCTCCGTCGCCGGCTCCTCGATCTCACTCTCCGTCACATCGCCCGGCTGGGCGATCGACTCCTCCTCTTCCACAACCTCCGCGATTGTTTCGGCAGCCTCCCCGGGGGTCTCCATCCTCTCCGCGATCTCGAGTTTGGCCTCCCCCGGAACGGCGGCGATCCGGGTCATGCCGTGGCTGGTGAGCACACCCATCGTCTCCGGATCAATCAGCCCGGTGGGGCGGAGATAGTGGCGGCGCTGGAAGGTGCGGAGCGCTGCGATCGTTGCCCTGTCCCGATCGCCCGGCTCGAAAGAGCCGGGCCGGAGGATCTGGTCCGCCACGAGTATTCCCTGGGCGAAACGGATCGCGTCGGGCGCACTGTAGACCGGGCCGGACCGGGTGCTGCGCGCGCCGATCGATGCAGTCGAGATCGTCGTCTGTAAGATGAGAACAGCCCCGATCAGCAGAGCCGCTGATATCAATCCCCTAAGTCCCGTTCTGTCCATGGTGACCTCTCCATTATAAAGAGCGATTACGAACGCGCCAGCAGCCCGACGGGCGCACCGGCATGTCCTATTCTACGCCCACCGAGCTGTTCTCTTGCAAGGTCAGGAGGTTCGGGCTAATGTGGCGCCTCCAGGAGGGGGCTGTGGCACGCATGGGGTTCGGGATTTATCCCGAGGAGGACGATCCGCCCGCCGGGGTGATCGAGTTGGCCGATCGGATCGATTCGGACGGGGGTCACGCCCTCGCCCTCTATCGCGAACCGGTCGGAAATCACTGGCAGATCTTCGCCCTGCTTCCGCTTGAACGAGTGCAGCCCACTCCCTACCAGCGCGATCTCTCGAAGACACATGCCGAGCGGCTGCTGAAGGTCATCAAGAAGCTCGATCGTTTCGTCGATCCGGTCGTGGCCGTGCGTGCCGAGGGCGCCTACTGGATTCCGAACGGCAACCATCGGCGGTACGCTCTCGAAAAGCTGAAGGCGAAGTTTGTGCCGGCGATTGTGATCCCGGAAACCGACCTGGCGTTTCAGATCCTCGCACTGAACACGGAGAAGGCGCACAATCTGAAGGAGAAATCGCTCGAGGTGATCCGGATGTATCGCGGCCTGCTGGAGGGGAACTCGACCAAGGAGGAGGAATCGTACGCCTTCCAGTTCGAGGAACCGTACTACATCACGCTCGGACTGCTGTATGAAAAAAACGCTCGTTTCGCCGGCGGCGCCTACTCGCCGATACTCCGCCGGGTTGACAAGTTTCTGAAGGCCCGTCTGAAGTCAGCCTACTCCACCCGGGAGGAGCGCGCCGGGCAGGTGGCCGAGGCGGACGTGGCGCTCAAGAAGATCGTCGATGCGCTCAAACGCCGGGGCCTCAACCACCCCTTCGTCAAGAACTTCGTCCTGGCGCGCTGCAACCCGCTCACGCGGGCCCGCAAGAGCGTTCCCGGCTTCGAGCAGGCAATCGGCCGGCTGATCAAGTCGCTGCAATCGTTCGACGTCCAGAAAATCCGTCAGGAGGACATCGCCCGCTCTTCGGTGATGGCGACCCGCTCCTCCTGATCCAATCGGAGCATCTCGACGGGTGACCCTTCCGCACGCCCTGATTCTCGCCGATTTCCTGATCGTCGCGCTGTGGGCACTGACCGCTGCTCGCCTGTTCATCGCCTTGCGGGCCATTCCTCCGCTTTCCCACGTCCTGGCCGAGGAGCGGGCAGCCGATCCGCAGTGCGCACCCGGCGGAGACCCGCGCTTCTCCGGTCGCGAGGCGCCGTGCGCCCCCCTCCCGCCGACACTTTCCGTGGTGGTCACCGCCCGCGACGAGGCGGACGGAATCGAGACGACGGTCCGGCGTCTGCTCGCGCAGCGCTATCCTGATCTGGAGATTGTGGTGGTCGACGATCGCTCGACCGACGGGACCGGTGCGATCCTCGATCGCCTCCGCGCCGTGCGGCCCGCCGGCGCTCCACGGCTCGAGGTGATCCACAATAAGACGCTTCCTGAGGGGTGGGTCGGCAAGTGCCACGCCTGCCATCTCGGCGCCGGGCGGGCAGGCGGCTCATGGATCCTCTTCACGGACGGCGATGTCGCGCTCGAGGATCCCGACCTTCTCGTCCGTGTCGTCTCCCATGCCGAGCGACGTCGACTCGACCATGTCGCGGTCTTCCCGGATCTGCGCCCCATGTCCCCCTGGCAGGCCGGACTGGTGGCGGTGTTCGGCCAGTTATTTATTCTCGGATCGCGTCTCTACGAAATGACACGGGACCGTCCGCGCGGCGGAGGGGGGATCGGAGCCTTCAATCTGGTTCGCCGCAGCGCGTACGATCGGATCGGGGGCCACCAGTTGTTGCGGATGGACCTGGTGGACGACTACAAGCTCGGCATGTTGCTGAAGGAGTCGGGGGCCCGGCAACGCTTCTTCAACGGCGCCGGACTCGTCCGTTGCCCCTGGCATCGGGGGGCGCGCAATGTCGTCCGTGGTCTGGAGAAGAATTTCTTCTCCGGGTTCAACTACTCGTTGATCTTCCTGACCGCCGCCACCGCGACGCTGGTGACGCTCTCATTCGGGCCCGCGATCCTGGGTGCGGCCGTCACGGCGCTCACCTGGGGCTCGGCATCCCCTCCGCTGCTCGTGGCGGCCTGGCTACCACTGGTGATCCAGTCGATGTCGATATTTGCCGGCTATTTTCTCGAGGCGCGCCGCTACGGGTATAGTCCGCTCACCCTGACCATGCTCCACCCGCTTTCGGTGGCCCTCGTGATCGTCGCTGCATGGAACTCGGCGTTCACGACCTTGAGACAGGGAGGCGCCCGCTGGCGGGACACGTTTTATTCGCTGCGGGCGTTGCGCGCAGGGCTGGTGCGGCCGGGCGCCGGCCGGAGATTCCATGAGACCCGGACAGACTCCTAGCCGACCTGGAGGACGGCTGCTCCGCTCACCAGGCTCGCCTTGATGCGGGCCAGAGCGCGGTTCGCGTCGGCCAGCGGATAAACCACCGTTTCGATCCGCACATCGGCCGCGGCCGCCTCCTCGAGGAACTCCTCGCCGTCGCGGCGTGTGCTGGCGGTGACGGTGCGCAGCACCCGCTCTTCGAACAGCAGGGAATAATCCATTTCGGGGATCCTGTCGAGATGGATGACGGCGCTGGCGAGGGTACCTCCCTTGCGCAGCGCGCGCAGGGCCAGGGGGATCAATCGCCCCGCCGGCGCAAACAGGATCGCCCGGTCGACGAGCGAGGGGGCCGTCTCCCCTGCCTGACCCGCCCAGGCCGCTCCGAGAGAAAGCGCGAGTCGCTGATGATCCTTCGACCGCGTGAAGACGAACACTTCGCAGCCGCGATGACGGGCAATCTGAAGGGTGATATGCGCGGAGGCGCCGAAACCGAAAAGCGCCAGGCGATCACCGGGCACGGTCCCCGCGCAACGCAGCGCGCGGTAGCCGATGATGCCGGCGCAGAGGAGAGGAGCCGCTAAGATGTCGGAGTACCGCTTGGGAATCGAGTAGACATACTCCTCCAGCATGACGAGATACTCGGCGTAACCGCCGTCGACGTGATATCCGGTGAAACGGGCTCCATCGCACAAGTTCTCCGCGCCACGCCGGCAGAACCCGCAGGCGCCGCACGTCCGGTTCAGCCAGGCGGCTCCGACACGCTCTCCGACGCTCCAGCGCGTCGCTCCCGGACCGGACCGCTCCACGGTGCCGACCGCCTGGTGTCCGGGTACGATCGGGAGACGCGGCAGCTCGATCTCCCCTTCGGCGATGTGCAGATCGGTGTGGCACGCCCCGCAAACGGAGACCCGGATCAGCACCTCTCCGCTCCCCGGCTCGGGAACCGGCTTTTCGATCCTTCGGAGGGGACCGCCCTCGACGGGACCAGGCTCCGCGATCGACATGGCGATCATGTGTCGATCGTAACACTTCCCGGCCCGCCGTCCGGCCAGTCTCGCGCCGCTTGTTCAACGCGCCGACTGCCTGCTATCATCCGTCCATGTCGTCGAATGTGAGCGCGGCCCGCAATCCCACCCGTCCCATCCGGATCGGGCGGATCTATATCGGCGGCGGACACCCGATCGCCGTGCAGAGCATGTGCGCCACGAAGACGTCGGACATCGAGGCCACCGTGGCTCAGATTCAGGATCTCGAGGAAGCGGGCGCCGACCTCGTGCGGGTCGCCGTCGACAGTAGCCGGGATGCCGAGGCCCTCGCGCGGATACGCAACCGCGTCTCCGCCAACCTGTCGGTCGACCTGCAGGAGAACTACCGGCTCGCGGCCGCAGTGGCGCCGCACGTCGACAAGTTGCGTTATAACCCCGGGCACCTGTACCACCACGAGAAGGATCGGCCGGTCGCCGACAAGGTCGCTTTCCTGGCCGAGGTGGCCGAGCGGCACGACTGCGCCATCCGCATCGGCGTGAACTGCGGCTCGATCGATCCGGCCAGGGCGGGACGGTACGGGGACGATTCGGTCGCCGAGATGGTCGACTCGGCCGAGGAGCATTGCGATCTTCTCGATCGGCTCGGGTTCGAGCGTTATTGTGTTTCGATGAAGGATTCGGATCCGCTGAAGGTGGTCGACGCCAACCGGCGGTTCGCCGAGCGGCGCAACGACGTTCCGCTTCACCTGGGCGTGACCGAGGCGGGGCTGCTTCCCGACGGCGCGATCAAGACGCGGATCGCCTTCGAGCAGCTGATCTCACGCGGCATAGGCGACACGATCCGCGTGTCGCTGACGCTGCCCAACGACAGGAAGGGGGAGGAGATCCGCGTCGGCCGGCAGATTCTGGACGACATCGCCGCCGGGCGCTTCCGCTCGGTGCCCGAGAACTTGAGCGGCAAGCTCAACATCATCTCCTGCCCGTCCTGCTCGCGCGTCGAGAACGAGGCGTTCGTAGACCTCGCGGAACGCGTTCGCGATCTGACATCCTACGCGAAGGATCACGCGATCACGATCGCCGTGATGGGGTGCAGGGTGAACGGCCCCGGCGAAACCGACGCTGCCGATCTCGGCCTGTGGTGCGCCCCGGCGCACGTTAATCTGAAACGCGGTCCGGAGTCGATCGGGAGCTTCCGGTACGACGAGGTACTCCCGCGCCTGAAGGTCGAAGTCGATCGGATCCTGCGGGAACGTCATGCATCCGAGAAGAACTGATCAGAACACCGGAGCGGCGAGCGCCTTGAGGACGATGGCCGAGGCGTCCTCCACCTCCGCGTGCAACGAGTTGCCGGCGGCGTCCATCGTCACGATGGCGGGAAAGTCCCTGACCCGGATGTGCCACATCGCCTCCGGCGTCCCCAGTTCGAGCAGATCGACACCTTCGACCCCCTCGATGCAGTTCGAGTAGAACTGGGCCGCACCGCCGATGGCATTCAGATAGACGGCCCCGTGGCGCTCGAGCGCCCGGAGTGTCTTGGGCCCCATCCCGCCCTTGCCCATCACGGCCCGCACCCCGTAGCGCGCGATCACGTCCGACTCGTACGGCTCCTCCCGCATCGAGGTGGACGGGCCGGCGGCCGTGATCCGCCAGTGGCCGTTCTCCTTCATGACGACCGGTCCACAGTGATACAGGATCTGGTCGCGCAGGCTCACGGGCGGATCGTGTTTCATCAGATGATGATGGACGGCATCACGGCCGGTGTAGATCAGCCCGCTGATCAGGACGACGTC
>JAPUIN010000041.1 GCA_027297005.1 Acidobacteriota bacterium | reverse complement strand
GCGGAGATCATCCGCCACCACCGGGAGAAGTTCGATGGCACGGGTTTCCCCGATGGCCTGCAAGGCGACCGCATCCCGCTCGGTGCCCGGGTCCTCGGCATCGTCGACGCGTACGACCAACTCACGACCGTGCAACGCGGGCCACGGGCGCCATTGAACTGGCCCGATGCCCTCGACGCCCTGCGCGAAGACCGTGGCCAGACGTTCGACCCGTGGCTCGTCGATCTGTTCGAAGAGGAGATCCGAAAATCCCCGCTGCCGAAACGCGATGCGGGGACCGTCATGATCTCACCAGGCGGCGTCGCCCCGTACAAGGTCGCGGCGCAATCCGGGCCGGAAGGGGAGGCCGAGGATGGCACGCTCTACTGGATCGAGGACCTCGACGAGGAACTCGAAGTTCTCGGCGAAGACACCGGGGGAGACAACGCGTGATGTGGCGCCTCATCGGCGCCGCGCTGATCCTGACGGGATGCCAGTTGCGCCCCGCGGATCCTATCGAGCGGGCGACCCTGGACGCGCGACGCGGCAAGTTCCTGCGTGCGCTGACGGTGCTGGATCGGCTGCCGCCGTCGCACGAGCGCTACACGGACGCGCGAACCCTCGCCCAGGCGCTGGAACGACGCATCCGCACCAGCCATGAGAAGGTGCTAGAGGGGCTGGCGCTGCGCCACGAGTGGCGCGACGAGGAAGCCCTGACCCGCTTCCGGGAAGCGCTCGAAATCTGGCCGGATGTCGCCGGCGCGAACGGTTTGATCCGCGCAACCGAGCTTCGCATCATCGCTCTTCGTCGCGACGGGGGAACGCCGCTGCGAGAGGTCGCCAAGGGCGAGACCGGTCCTGCGACGAAGGTCGGAGACCGCGGGACCGGCGCGACGCCTCCGGTCGCCGGTGCCGAGTCCCAGCCACCGGCGCCGCTAGGCGAAACGCGAGTCACATGGGTCGGGCCTCGACGCCCCGCGGCCAGGTCTGGAACGATCCCGAGTCCTGAGGAGGTCGATCCTGCACGGTCTGGCCCCGGGAAGGACGATCCTCGGAAGGCGGATCCCGTGGTGGCACGGCCGCGTCTCCCACGGACCCCGCAGCAGGAGCGGCGACGGCGCCGGATGCTCGGACGGTTCGCGACGCTGATGCGCGCCGGGGAGATGGACCGCGCGTTCGCGATCCTGGAGAACCTCTGGGAGGAGTCGCCGGGAGATCGAATCATCGCCCGCGAACTCGTGCGCGTCCAACACCAACGCGCGCTGCTGGCCTACGGCCAGGGCCGACTGCGAGACGCGATCGCGGGTTGGGAACAGGTCGTGCGACTCGCGCCGGAGGACACCCAGTCGAAGGCGTTCCTGCGTGCGGCGCGCACCGAACTGAAGGCGCGCAAGCGCTGACGTCCCCGCACGGGGGACTCGAATCGACCAGATTTGACTACCCCTCTAAATGAGGGACGAAGAGAAACGCCGGAGGAGAAACTTCGGGAAAAGGGGAAGAAGGAGAGTCAAGTTTTTACGTCCTTGGCGGACAACCCCCGGCAAAAGTTCGCTTGTCCCGATCCCGCCCAGCCGGCCTGGAGCGACACCGAGGTAGTCGATTGATTGTCGTGCGGTTGGCGTCTTCCGTCCCTTCTAGTAAGCCTTCGTCCGTAGACAACCGCAACACTCAAAAATCTAGCTCAGATTCGCGGGGAGTCAACCGGCTAGCCCAAAAGTCGGAGTCGTGCGCAAGGGCTTCATGAGCCCGCTGTTATCGCGAGTCCGCAGCCGATCGTAGTACTTTTACTGCCCCGGGGAACGACCACCGCGCCGGTGAATTCCTCGATGAGGCACGGGCCAGCAAGGGTTACGCCGACCTCGAGATCCGCCCGCCGATACACCCTCCAGGGGGTGCCCCCGATCGGTGGGGCGCGGTGCTCGGCGGGTGCCGGTGTCGACCGCCGCCCGGACCCGCGACCCGACTCGCGGCGCAACGGCAGCGGCTTCGTGTTCGTCTCCGCGCGCACGCGGATCTCGACGAGTTCCAGCGCGCGGTCGCTGGGAACGAATCCGAACAACCGCTCGTGTTCGCGGGCCATCGTCCGGGCGATCGGATGGCGCAACGGCACCGCGAGGGCGGGGCCCTGTCCCGAGTAGCGCAGTCCGAGGCTAACGTGCACGCGAACGCCGGGACCGGACAGGTCCCGCGCCGTGCGCGCCGTGACGTCCCGGATCATCCGATCGATCTGCGACCGGCGCAGGTCATCGATGCGACGCAGAATCGGGACGACGTGCTCGGTCGACTCCCCCGCGAGGGCCAGACCGATCGCGGAGAATGCGCCCGGGTGCTCCGGGACGATCGCCGCCTGCATGTCGAGGAGCCGGCACAGACCGGCGGCGTGCAGCCCGCCGGCGCCGCCGAACGCGACGAGCGGTATCCGCGCCGGGTCGATCGCCCGTTGCACGGTGATGACGAGCAGTGCCCGCATCATGTTGACCTCGGCGACCTCGAGGATGCCGACGGCGGTCTTGCGGGTCGACAGTCGCAGTCGTTTCGCGAGCTTCTCGACCGCACGCACGGAACGGTCCGGATCGATCGGGAAGCCACCTTGCAACAACGTGTCCGCACCCATGTGGCCGAGCGCGATGTGGGCGTCGGTCACCGTCGGCTCGACGCCCTTGCCGTAGCACGCGGGTCCCGGATCCGCGCCAGCGCTCTCGGGTCCCACCCGCAGCGCACCGCCGGAATCGACGCGGGCGAGGCTGCCGCCGCCGCAGCCGATGGTGTGCACCCCGACCGCGGGGATCGCCAGGGGCAGGCCGCCGATCGTGCTGTCGCCGATGGCGGTCTTCGGTTGCACGAGACACACGTCGGTCGACGTGCCGCCCATGTCGAGCGCGGCGACGTCCTGCCACCCACCCCGTCGGGCCAGCGCCCGCGTCGCGATTACGCCTCCCGCCGGTCCGGAGAACAGGGCGCGCGCGGGGAATTCCGCGGCCTCGGCGCTCGGCATGATGCCGCCGCTGCTGCGCATCAGGCGCAGGCGACCGGGCGCCACCCGTTGCGTGAGGCGTTCGAGATAGCGGCTGACACTGGGGCGGGTCGCGGCGTTGAGGATCGCGGCGGTGAAACGCTCGAACTCGCCGGACCTCCGCAGCAGATCCCCGCTGCACGTCACCGGCAGGCCCAGGGGACGCAGGACCTCGGCGATCTCGCGTTCGTCCTCCGGGTGGTTGTGGCTGTGCAGCAGACCGATCGCGATCGCCTCGACCCGGGACTTGTCGATGCGCTTCCGCAGCCCGCGGAGATCCGCCGGAGACGGCTTCGCGGTTCGGGTGCCGTCCTCGGCGCGACGGCTGGCCACGCCGAACCGTAGCCGGCGGGGCACCGGGATCACCGGCTTCTGCGCGCCGAGGTCGTAGAGGTCGGTGCGCTCCTGGCGGCCGATCTCGATCAGATCCTCGAAGCCGGCGTTCGTGACGAACGCGGTGCGCGCGAGGTTGCCGGTCAGGATCGCGTTGATGCCGACGGTGGTGCCATGCACGATGTCGACCGCCTCGTCTCCGGTCCGAGAGTCTCTGCCCCGGACCTCTTCCAGTCCGTTCAGGACGGCGCGCGCCGGGTCGTCGGGGGTCGAAGGAACCTTGTGCACGGAGAGGCGACCACGGGACAGCGACGCGATGTCCGTGAACGTGCCGCCGGTGTCGATGCCGATCCGTCGGGGAGCCATGCGGGCGGGAGGATAGGGGACGGACCGTGGGGCGCG
>JAPUIN010000409.1 GCA_027297005.1 Acidobacteriota bacterium | reverse complement strand
TCCTAGATACCGCGAAATGCTGCCCTGTCAAGAAAAAACAGCTACTCCATCTTTGCCGGAACGGGCAGCTTGTATAGCCCCGTCAGTATTGATCTACCGCCATTCGGCTGACGCCGTTCAATGCTCAGTCGGAAAAATGCGCTCCCGGAGCTTCTTTCTGGCCGTCATGCAATGACGCCGCACGGTGATCTGGGAGAGACGCAGGATCTTTCCGATTTCCAGGCTCGGCAATTGCTGTAAATCTCTGAGAACAAAGACGATTCTCTCACGCCGCGTGAGCGTGTCGATACCGGCAAGAATTTTTCTGACCATATCCTCCGACTCGATCTGCCGATGCACCGACACCCCGGCATCCTCGAGGCTGGAGGAGCCGGTCTCCGACAGATCGTCGATCGAGATAGTCATCAACCGGCGGTTCTTCCGGAGGTGGTCGTAGACGGCATGGACGGCAATACGGTAGAGCCATCGGAAAAAGGACTGACCCGACCGGAAGCGACCGATGTATCGAAAGACCTTGGTGAACGCGTCCTGGCAGGTGTCCTGGGCATCCTCTCTGGTCAGCCCCATCTGGATGCCGAGCGCAATGATCCGATGCTCGTAGAGCCTCATCAGATCGGCGAAGGCATCGGCCTCCCCCGCCTTGGCCCGCTCGACCAGCGCCGTAACTTCCGGCGATTCGACCTCACCCGACCCGGTGGTCACCGCTTCACCCAGGCTCTCAGACTTGGTTGCTTCCATAAGCGGTCAGGCCCACTCCCTAATCAGAAGGGGCTGGGATTCCCCCGGTTGTCCACGGCAATGACACTGAAAAAAATAAGATTGTTCGGCACCGACAAATCTACCGAAAGCGACCCCACATTGTCCACCAGCAACGTTCCGGGCCCGAGGCTGATCCGGGGGATGGGGGATCCCCCCGCGTGGACTTCGTAATGATCGATCAGGGTGGGACGCCCCAGGATATCGGTCATGATCGGAGACCAGGAGAGATGGAGCATCCCCCCGCCAAGGTCCGAGATCCTCAGGTCGCTCACCCCGTTCGGAAGCTCCCGGCCGACTCCCGAGGCGAGCCCGGCATCGTCAATCGAGCGAACCAGATAGTGCAGTGCCCCGGCCATACTCGCGGCACCAGGATCGAGGAACGAGGTGAGGGCTCCATCCTGAATCTCCGCGATCAGCGTCGAGGTCGACGGCACGAACGCCGGCACGGGACTGCGGTAGATCTGGTACCGGACCACCGTCGTCCCCTCACCGAAGATATTCTCCGTCGGGCGGCTCCAGCTCAGGAGGAGGTCACCAGCCGCCTCCGAGACGGAGAGGTCGGAGATCGCCCGGGGCGGGGCGATCCCCAGGAAGAGGTGGGGGGTGCCCGTCACCTCCCCGCCAAGCGCGCTCTCGTAGCCGGAGGTGTTCGTGGCCGACAGGGCGAAGTAGCGGACCAAGCCGTCAGCCAGCCCGGTCAAGACGATCGTGAGGGTGTTGGCGTTGACTGACTCGCTCGAGTCGTACGTTTGTGAGGCGGTTCCATAGTAGAGGGTGTACGACTCGATGTCCTCCTCGGGGTTCGCTTGCCAGGTGACGTCCAGCCTCCCCCCCGTCCCCGCGTCGCTGACGAGCAGCCCGACCGGAATCGATGGTGGTCCCGTGTTGATCGGTGTGGCCAGGACGCAGTCGGGGCCGACGTCGCAGTCGCTGTTGAAATTCGAGGCCCGCCCCTCGAACCGATCGGCGTCAAGCGAGACGGCGTAGTAGTAATAAGTCGTGGCATTTTTCGCTTCCCGATCGATGCAGGAGGTTGCGCCCGTGGCGTCGCAGGGGATCGGCACGTAGGCTCCGGTGGGCTGTCGCGCCGAGCGGTAAATCCGGGTTTCGTCGGCCGGTGCGACAGGCGGGTTCCAGGACAGCTCGACCTCGCCGTTCCCCGCCGTCGCCGAGAGCGATTCGGGCGGCGGAGGGGCCGGGATTGCAAGGACGGTGGCCGGATCCCCCAGGAAGGTGAAGCTCTGCATATCGACGACCGAGCCGATGCTCCAGAGGTTCGTCCGCAGGATCTGTGCGGCGACCCCGAGCACCCGTTCTTTCTGTACGCCGAAGATCGGCTCATAGAACCCATCGGTGAGGAATTCCCCGATGAACAGATTGGAGAGTCCGGCGGGGGCGAGAGTGGCGATTGCGCCGCCGGATGGATTGTTCGTCATCGCCTCGGCCAGCGCCCGGGGCTGCGGGATGAAGTGAAAGCCGCCGGTGAGGCAGTTGACGTTCACCATGAACGGCAACATGTCGCCGTTCTGCAGCGCGTCGGCATCGTTGTTCCTGAAGAAGGTCTTCAACCCCCAGACGTCGAACGCCCCGTGGCCGATGTAGGAGAGGAACGAGGTGCCGTTCCCCTCCAGCTCGTTGATCAGCGCGGCCTTGAAGCCGGCGGCATCGGTCCCATCCCACGGGGGCTGCGCGAAGTAGAGCGGCGGGTCGGGTGTCGTGAACGGCGGCCCGGAGAAATAAGTCGCGATCCGCTCATTCTGGATTGCCTCGTAACGGTCGGACTCCCCCGCCACCTTCCCCTCCCCGGCCGTAAGGACGATGCGCCCCTTCCAGGGGCCCGCCGGGGGGGATTGCTCGTAATCCAGGATCTTCCGGAAGACGGCGTCCGACTCGGACGGCGTGCGGGTGGTGATCCGCCCCAGATAGATATCCGCCAGCTGATCATCCCCGCGGAACGACGCTGTGAAGTTGTCGCTGCTGTAGTACCCCAGAATCGTGTTCTCGCGGATCATCATCGGCGTCGGCACCTGGTAAATCCAGTCGCCGCGCTCGAGCGCGTTCTTCGGGTCGGCCGTCGCGTCCCCGATTATGAGCACGAAGGAGGGAGGGGCCGCCTCCCCGCTCATTCCGCGCCAGTTGTCGTAGGCGTAGGCCAGGAAGGCACGGATCGGTTCCGGCCCGGGGAGGCCGAAACCGAACTCGTCGCTGATCTGATCCATGAATACGATCATCGAGGAGAGGCCCTGGGTCGAGAGTCGATGCTGCAGGAGATCGTCGAGCGCCCCGCCGGGGGCTGGATCGATCGAGTCCCGTGAAGCGATGACGATGAAATCCGCCTCGTGGATCGGATCGATCAGGACGGGGTCCGGAGCCGGCTCCATCCCGTCGGGGAGGAGAAGGCCGGACGGGCCGGCCACGGAAAACCTCCGGTTGGCGGGCGCCGATCCGTCCGGATCGACCGGAACCTCGAACGTATAGGTCGTGGTCGGCGCGCCGCTCAACGACGCGCCGGTGATCCGCACCGGATCCGGCTCGTCGCTTCCCGCAATGAATCGACTGATGTCGTAGATCGCGCCCGGGGGGCCGCTGAAGCCCGCCACGGCGAAACGGCTGTCCTCGTTGGCATGACCGAACTCGAGCCGATCCCCCGCGGCGTCGAAGGTGCGCCGGTATCGAATCGAGAGGATATCCAGGTACTGCCTGTCGACATTCACGTCCGTCTGCCCCGGTAGCTCGACGTGGATCGTCGAGGGATCGGCGAGGGAGTCATGCGGGAGGCTGAACGTCTCATCGTGCATCACTTCGCCGTCCCAGGTGAAATCAACCGCCGACCCCGAGTCACCGTTCACCTCCACGAAGGTCCGATGGTCAGGAGAGACCCCCAGGCTCGAGCCTCCCCGCAGCCGGATCATCAGGGCGGCATCCCCCCCTGCCGATGCCAATCCGGGAAGCGACAGATCGAGATCCCGCTGGTTGTTCACACCTCCGGCCAGGAGATCCGGCAGCGCGAAGAAGGGGTCCGAGTTCCCCAGCGGGAAGAAAACGTCGTTCTCCTCCCAGACGGCCGTCTCCTCGAAATCGACAGGCTGGAGCCAGCCGTTGACGGGTGCCCCGCTCACCTCCGCGATACGGGGGTGGGATCCGGCCGGCTCGATCGAGGTGAGCCAGTAAATCTGAGTGTCGGTGAAGTCGCTGGCCTGATAGACGTCGGGGAACGTCCCGGGAAAGTCGTAATTGAGGATCATGGGCGGATCGATCTTGGCCCGGCCGTAGAACTCGAGGACGTCATCCGTGCCGAAGAGACCATCCCCTTCCCCGGCTCCACCCGTCATGGAGCGCACGGCGATCGGAACATCCACCCCTTCCGCCGACAGAACCCAGGTGCGCGGATCGAAGGGGAGGAGATCGGGGGCGTGCATGTTGAGGTACGCATGATCGAGCCGGTAGATCCCGGAGGTCGACACCCGGATCTTGTAACGGGGCGCCCCGTTCATCGCCGCGATCGAGAAGGCGGAGGCAGACGTCGCGGAGGGATCGCTTTGCGGGTCGGTCCCTCCCGCCGTTCTATAGCCCTTCCCCTGCTCATAATTGACGAAGGCCGATGCGTACAGGGGCTCGAAGTGGCGATCGGGCCGGAACGATCCCCCCGCAGGGCCCCTCTCAGGGGCGTGAAATACGATCTCGACGTCGATGACCGGGTGGTGGATCGCACGCCGGGCGACGGGATCGTAGAGGACAGGCGTATGAATCACCTCGACGTATCGTTGCTCGCGCAGATAGCCGATCGCGCCGAGCCTGACCGGGGCATCGGGGAACGGCACGGCGCGGCCGTAGATCACGGTGTCCGGCTCGAAGTCGTCGCGGTATTCGGCCCGCGTCGCTTCGTCAAACGACGCTGCGGTGACGGACCGGCGTGGCGCCACACCGACCTCGGCCCCCCGGTCCTTCACGCGGAGATGCGGGACCGGCGCGACTTCGATCCCCATAAACTGCTCCGCTGCAGCCGAGAGAATCCGGAGCGTCGGCTCGGCCCCTTCGGGGATCGCCACCAGATGGATCTTGAGGGGGAGCATCGGCTCGCCGGGGCGCCGATTGAAGCCAAAACCCGGGATTCGGGGGACCACGGCGCCCCCTTCGCCGGCCGGGTGGAGGGAAGGGACCGCCGCCACCAGGTGAAGCGGCACACGGTCGAGCGCGTCGAGGCGCGCACTCGATCCGGGGGCGCTCAAGAGCGTCAGGATAAGAATGACGGGCAGGATCCGGAGGACAAATTGGTGCATGTTCGTCCCGGCCGATCGCCAGGGATTACCTCCACGGGAGGGTGCGGGCGGCGACGCTGCTCAGGGCGGCGTCAGAGCCCGCATGGCGTGGAGACTCCCCCGGTCTCTCCCGCCGACTCCCCGGATTTCTCTTTCCAGGCTTCGTATGCCTTTCTGCGGAACTCGGCGTTCTTCGCGATCTGTGGATAGATCGCCTTAGGATCGCCGGTCTGGACGTCTGCGACGCCGGCGCAGAAGTGGGTGAACTGTCCGTCCTTCGTCTCTTTGAGGGTCACCTGCGCGATTTCGATTGCGGTCTGGCGCACCTCGTTCAGCACCTTCGAGGTTCTCCAGATCTCACCCAGGGAGGCTATCTCCTTGATGTTCGCCACCTTGCGGCGCCACTGGACGCAGGGATAAATGTTTCCATACGGATCGATCGCGAGCGATGACCGGCCCGTTCCGCAGACGGCCCCGCCCGGAGCATCACAGCGCGGCTTGGGGACGTCCTCGTTGCGCGCGTGTGCGTAGGCGGGATCGAGCCAGTACCGCGCCAGGAACTCGTCCGTCGCCATCAAGTTCACCGGATCCTTGTCGCCATCGTCACGTGGGGTAATGACCGGATCGAAGATCATGTAGGCGCCGAGCTCGTCCGCCAACGCCTGCATTCCGAGGACCTCCTCCTGATTGGCCTGAGTGATCGGGCACTTCAGATTCACTCGAATCCCCTGGGCGCGGAGAAAGCGGACGGCGTTCAGCACGCGCTGCAGCGAACCCGGCACACAGGTGAGCCGCTCGTGCGTCTCGGCCGTCGCGCCGTGGATGCTGATCTCGACCTCGACCGGATTGGCGACCTGCTTGATGCGCGCCGCCTTCGCCTCGTCGATCAGGTAGGCGTTCGTGTAGATCCTGATGGCGAAGCCCATCTCCCTGGCCGCTGCGGCGATCTCGAAGAAATCACGCCGGACAAGCGGCTCGCCACCCGTGAAGGTCAGGTAGAGGATGTTGTAGTCGGCGAGCTTGCGCATCGCGTCCATCACCTCGGCCGTGTTCATCTCCTTCTGCCCCGTGGGGCAGTTGTAACAGAATGAACAGGCGTGGTTGCAGACGAAAGTCAGTTCCATGAGCGCCGTCATCGGCACGGCGTTCTCGAAATTCCTGCTCTTCAAGTGATCCAGTGCGCTGGCCATCTCAGGTCACCATGTGATGTTCGTGCAATGATGTGGCGAACTCGAGCAGGTCTGATTCCGCCTGCTCCCGGCTGATGTCGAACTGCTGCATGACCGCCTCGAGAATCTGCCCGAGGGTCTTCGTACCGTCGAACTGGCTCCAGATGACGCTCCCTACCTCGTTCAGCACCTTCGTCTCACCCGGATTCGACATCACGATCGTCGCCTGTCCGTCATAGACCCGGAAGGCGGCGTTCGGATGGCGGCTCA
>JAPUIN010000408.1 GCA_027297005.1 Acidobacteriota bacterium | reverse complement strand
GGCGACGGCGGCGGTGATCTTCTCGGTGAGGGGGGCGAACTGGTCATCGATGAGGAACGCTCCGTCCACCCCGACCGAAAGCCCGAGGTTCCCGCCGCGCCCCGTCAGCATGTAAATTCCCTGGCCTACCTTCTTCGCCTCGATCGCCACATCGACCATGTCGTTCTGGCTGAGGGCCGGCTCCGGTGGGAGAAGGAGCAGAGCGATGAAAATCCCCGACGAAATGAGGGCTGTGGTCTGTTTGCGGGCTGGCATACGCATTGATGCGATCTCCTCCCGGTGCCGGGCACAGGAGTCGCCCGTGGGCCGGTCGTCTACGGTTCTGTTCACGAGGTGGGGAGTCTACAGGCCGGATCGCTTCATCGCAACCGGCCGGGCGGTCGGCGCGCCTCAGAAGCCATATTCGAGCGAGCGCACGGGGTCCAACTGACCCTCAGTTGGCTCGGCTCAGCAGTACCACGGCTCGGAGAGGCGTGGTGGCCGTCCCTTGTCGTGGGGTGGGGGAGGGGCGACTAAGGCCTCGGGCGCGGGGGATTCGGCGAGCCCCGCCGCCCGATTGGCGGCGCACCGAATGCGCCGGAACGTCACCCACGGATCCTCCTGCGCGCGCGCCGCTTCCTCGACGAGGGTGGTGACCTCGCGATGCAGCCGGTCCATAACGGGATCGGGGTGAGTCCAGGTGAAGGTGAAGCGTTCCGGATCGAGCGATCCCAGATGGTCTCTGAGTTCGGGACGTTCGAGCAGAAGCGACCCGGGGGGGAGGAGGAGGCGGATGGAGAGCTGAACCGAATCCAGATGCAGGATCAAATCCTCGTTCTCCACGAACTGCAGCAGATCCCCGTAATCGTTCAGCGAGGTCCACGGCGTGAAGGGAACGAACGATGGCCTCGGAGCGATGCCGGCGGCGCGGACTCTCTGCAGCGCAACCGGGACGTCGGCGCGCGTATGCCCCTTGTCCAGGATCGTCAACACGCGGTCGCTGAGCGACTCAATCGCCGTCGTGATGAACAGGCACCCCAGGTCGCGCATCCCGTGCAGCAGATCCTGCCGGGCGAGAAGGTGCTCGATCTTGGCGGTGAAATCAAAGGTCAGATCGGGGAACTCATCGTGCATCGAATGCAGGATCGGTATGACATGGCCGGGCCCGTTGAGAAAATCGGGATCACCGAACGTGATGTGAGTGGCCCCGTCGGTGACCTGCCTCCGAATATCGGCCAGGACCACCTCGCGCGGCACGACAAAGAACCGCCCCTCGTAAACGGCCGGGATCGGGCAGTGGCGACACAAATACAGACAACCGCGGCTGGCCTCCACGTAGCCGGCCACCCGGGAGTGGCCATCCGCTTCCAGGCTCGCATAGCGGTGAAGGGGCGGCAGGTTGTCACGGCGGGGGATCGCGAAGTGAATCCGATGGATCCAGGGCGCCGCATCGGTCCCTCGGGTGCGCACTCCGGGCAGGCCATCTGCGCACCCTCCGCGATCGAGCTCCATGATGAGCCGGACCAGCGGCTCCTCGAATTCGCCGCCGATGATCGAATCGGCGCCGGCCTCGAGGAGGGTCCTGGCGTTGAGCGACGCGTACAGGCCGAACAGGCAGATGTGGCACTCTGGATTGGCGGCGCGGACCCGCTCCACGAGCCGGGCGCCGATCCTGAGGGCCGTGTGCATCGGCACCGAGATCGCGACGATGCGGGCCGTCGCGACCGCGTCATGCCGGAGCCGTTCCACGGCCAGATCGAGGACCGTCGCGTCATACCCGGCCTCCAGCAGGCGGCCTGAGGCGGAGGCGATCGACAGGGGCTGATGCCCTAGCTCGTAGCACGAAACGAGGAGGATGGCGCCGGGCTGCTTCAGGGAATGCGGGCGGAGGTGGGGCAAGGCTAACCCTTTCAGGGTCTGGCGGCCGGTAGATTTATTTCGAGGGCTGGTAGAACGGATTGGATCCCCCGGCATGATCGGTCTGATCGATCACGCCGGCGATCTGCGGGAGTTCTTCCTTCAGGGTCGTCTCGATCCCTTGTTTGAGCGTCACGTTGACCATTCCGCAGCCCTGGCAACCGCCGCCCAGCTTCAGGTAAACGACGTTGTCCTTGACGTCCAGGACCTCGACGAACCCACCGTGGCTGGCGACCGCGGGGTTGATCGTCTCGTCGATGATCTTCTTGACTTTCTCTTTAACGCCGTTGTCATCGAGCGTTTCCATCCCTTGGGCTCCCTTGCTGCTGAACGGATTAAACATGGTCCTATTATACCACGACGTCAATGAAGAATTCTCGACCACCTGTCAGTCCGGGCTGGGGCGGATCGCCGGCACCGTCAAGTTCCCTCGATGACACGCGGATCATACTCGAAGGCCCGGGACGGGAGGATCGGATAGAATAATCCCCCTTCTCGCGCTGAGCGGGACCGGGAGGAACTGTTGAACCCGCTTCACCTCGCATCGGCACTACTGATCGTCATCTTCGGGCTCGTGGGGATCGCTCTGTCGCCGCGTGAGCGGCCTGTCGGCCCGGCCCGTCTGGCAGAGGTGGCCGATTTCACGCAGGACGAGGCAGGATCACCCCGGGTGATGCGCACCCCGTTTCACATCATCGAGCAGGACTCTCCGGCGATCGCCCGCGATGGCCGTTTGATCGAATCGATCGGGATCGAGATGCCGCGCGGGACGTTTCTGCCCGTGCTCGAGGCGGGTGCCGTTCAACCGGCATGGGCGTCCAGAACTTACGGGACGGCCCGGCCGGAGCAGACCAGCCTGCGGCTGCACATCGTGAGGGGGAACTCGGGCAGGATTTCCGAGAATCAATCCCTCGGCTGGATCAAGCTGACTGGATTTCAGCCCGGTCCGAACGACCTCGCCATGGTGGCCATCGCGCTGCGAGTCGCCGACGGCAATATCGTCCTCGGTGCGATCGATGTGAACACGCAGCAGCCGGTCTCCGTGGAAATGGTCGAATCTCCGTTGGCCCCCTGAGCCGGGTGATGAGCGGGACACTCTACTTCAGCATTGACGTCGAGGCATCCGGGCCGGTGCCGGGCCTGTTCAACCTGGTGTCGATCGGCGCCGTCGCGGTCGGCAGGGTTGGCTCCACCTGGGATCCGGAGGATGATTCCTTCTATGTCGAACTGCAGCCGCTGGCGCAGGGGTTCGATCCCGGTGCCATGGCGGTCCACGGCATCCCGCGCGAGCATCTGGAGCGTGAGGGAGTCCGGCCGCACGAGGCGATGCGGCGCCTGACCCGGTTCGTGGAGGAGCGGATCCAGAAGGACTCGACCAGGCCCGTCTTTGTCGGACACAACGCTGTATTCGACTGGGCCTACATCAGCTACTACTACGTGTATCACTACCTGCCGAACCCGTTCGGGTACAAGGGGCTCGAGCTCAAATCGTTCGCAGCCGGTTGTCTCGGGATCGACTGGTTCGATTCGCACAAGGAGAGGCTGCAGGAGTTGTTGCCAGGAATCCCGCCCCAGGACGAAGCGCTGGTGCATCGGGCCGACTACGACGCGCTGTATCAGGCCCGGATCCTCTGCGCCCTCCTCAATCGCCGCGAGCATTCCTGAGGTCAGAGTAACCCATGGGCAGCCCGCAGGCGTTCGCCGAATTCGCCATCTGGTACGTCATCTTTATTTTCACCATGACCTTCCACGAAGGGGCGCACAGCCTTGTGGCGCGCCTCGGCGGCGACGACACCGCGTACCGCAGTGGACAGGTTTCGCTCAACCCGTGGCCGCACATCCGGCGTGAGGTGTTCGGGACGGTGGTTGTGCCGATCCTCACCTTCTTCATGTCGGGATGGATGATGGGCTGGGCCTCGGCGCCTTACGATCCGATCTGGGCGCGGAGGCATCCGAAGCGTCACGCCGCGATGTCGGCGGCCGGGCCGGCCGCGAACCTGGTGCTGGCGATCATTTCGTTCATCAGCCTGCGCGTCCTCCTGGGCGCCGGCAGCCTGGTTCCCTCGAACCGGGTCGGGCTGGGCTACCTGGTCGAGGCGGCGCCGGGCACGCCACCCGATTCGCTGATCCACGCCGTGGCGTTCACCCTGTCGGTGGCCCTCAGCCTGAACCTTTTGCTGTTCCTGTTCAATCTGATTCCGATCCCGCCGCTGGATGGAAGCGGTGTCCTGCAGGGGCTGATGCCCGGACGTGTCGGGCGTTTCATCGAGTCGATCGGCACCAACCCGATGATGTCGCTGATGGGACTGATGCTCGCGTGGAGGGTTGCGGGCTATCTGTTGCGTCCCGTGTTCTCGGTGGTCGTCTTCTTCCTATATCATGGTCATTATTAGGCAGAATGATCCTTCGAGGGGCCCTACCTTGAGATACTCCTATCTCGTCTCAGTCGTCGTCGCGGCCCTGATCCTCCTGCCCGCCGGGTCGATCCGCGCCGGCGGTGAGGACGCCTTCGGGATCGGTCGACCCTTCCCGGGCCTGACCTTTCCGTCGGCCGAAGACGGACGGCCGATGTCGCTCGCTCAGTTCCGCGGGCGGAAGGTGCTGCTTCATCTCTTTGCTTCCTGGTGAGCAGGTTGCCGCAGGCACGTGCCCGGGTGGCACGCCGCGATTCAGGAGCAGGGGCTCGGCGAGAGCCTGCAGACAGTCGGGATCCTGCTGGAGCAGCATCCCGACCGGGCCCGTCTCTTCATGCAGTGGAAGGGGATGGATTGGCCGCTCATGGTCGATTCCCTCAACCTGCTCGACCTCTCCTACGTCCCGATCACCCTGCTTCTGGATGAGAACGGGATCATCAGGGGGGTGAACCCCGAGATCGGTGAAGTGGCCGGGTTCGTGCGGCACGTTCCCGAGTCGGAAGCGAAGCCGGGAGCGACCGGCTCCTCCGACCGGACGATGTCGGCCCCGTCCCTGCCCCGGCTGCGCACGTTGCGCGACGCTGCCCGGAAGGGAGGCGCCGCCGAACGGCTCGAGTATGCGGACAGCCTGGTTCTCTGGGGTGGAACCCGCAGGCTCGACCAGGCAATTGAGGCGTACGGTCGCGTTCTCGAAATCGAGCCGGACAGTGCGACCGCGCATTTCCATCTGGG
>JAPUIN010000407.1 GCA_027297005.1 Acidobacteriota bacterium | reverse complement strand
GGACGCCGGCTCCGGAGGCCCCCCTGCGGATGTAGGAGTAATTCTTGTCCCCGAAGGCGGGGCCGGCAATGTCGATATGCACCCATGGGATCCCGAGCTTCACGAATTCCTGCAGGAAGAGACCGGCGGTGAGCGCCCCGCCCCAGCGGATCGCGGTGTTCTTCAAGTCGGCGATGTCGCTCTTAAGGTGCTCCCGATATTCACGGTAGAGCGGCAGGGGCCACATCCGCTCGCCGCCGCGATTGGCGGCACGCAGGATGTCGTCCACCATCGCCTGGTCATTCCCCATGACGCCGGATGCGAGCGGACCGAGGGCCACCATGCAGGCCCCGGTCAGGGTCGCCAGATCGATCATTCCCTCGATGCCGTCCATCGTGCTGGCGTAGGAGAGAAGGTCGGCGAGCACCAGGCGCCCCTCGGCGTCGGTGTTGCGCACCTCGACGCTCTTGCCGTTCATCATCCGGAGCACGTCGCCAGGCCTGATCGCGCCTCCTCCCGGCATGTTCTCGACCATACCCATCAGGCCGATCACCTCGATGTTCGGATTGAGCACCGACAGCGCGCGCACCGCGGCAAGCACCGCCGCCGACCCTGCCATGTCGCATTTCATCGTCTCCATCCCCTCTGACGATTTCAGCGACAGGCCACCGCTGTCGAAGGTCACCCCCTTGCCAAGGAAGGCGACCCTGCGCTTCGCTCCTTCGTCGGATGAGTACTGCAACTGGATGAGCCGCGGCGGGTTATGCGATCCCTGGGCGACCCCGAGAAACCCGCCCATACCCATCGAGCGCATCTCGTCCGGCTCGATGATCCGGATCCCGATCTTCGACTCGGAGGCGACCTCCTGCGCGATGCCGACCATACGGATCGGAGTCATCTCCCCGGCCGGTTCGTTGACCAGGTCTCGCGCAAAGTTCGTCGCGGAGGCACACACCTCCCCGAGCGCGATCCCCGACTCGACCTCGCGCACCGCCGCCGAGCCGGCGGCCACACTCAGGCTCCTGAGGTGGCGTCGGCCGGGCCGCGCCTCGGAACGGTACCGATCGAAGCGGTAGGTCCCGAGAAGCGCCCCTTCGGCGAGAGCCACACCAGCCTCGCTGGCGCCAAATGGGACGGACCCTGTTTCGAGGAGCGGGATCGCCAGGGAGACTGCCCCCATCCGGTCGGCCTGAATGAGAGCATCGCCGAGATAGTGCCGGTAGCGGTCGAGGGTCAATTCATCCTTCTTGCCGAGGCCGAGGAGAAGGTAGCGGGGACAGCGTAGTCCATCCTTCTCATGCGTGTGCCAGAGATGGGTCTGCCCTGGCGATCCATCGAACCGATCGGCCTTCGCTATCCCACCCAGGCGACCCGCGAGTGATGAACCGATCGGGCCGGTGATCGCCGAATCATCCCGGAAGACATACGCGATCCCGACGTCCGCCGCGATGCCGGCGAGGTCCCCCTTCTGCACGTCTATTTTGAGCGTCACGCTCACGCCCGTCCCCTCACGAATTCGCGCACCCGCGACACCAGGCGTGACGGCGTCAGGCCGACTTCATCGAGCACCTGAGATATCGAACCGTGAGTCACGAATCGATCCGGGATACCGATGTGATAGAGGCTGGCCGGCGCGGATCCGTTTTCAACGAAGAACTCATGGACGCCGCTGCCGAAGCCGCCGCGCAGTGTGTTCTCCTCGATCGTGATCAGGATCGGATAACGCGAGGCCAGGTCGCGCAGTAACCCTGCATCGAGCGGTTTCACGAACCGGCAGTTGATGACGCCGAGATCGACGCCATCTTCGACCAGCGCCTCCCGGACAGAGCACGCGGCATCGACCATCGTGCCCACGGCCAGCAGGCAGGCGTCCTTCCCCTCGTTGAGGGTTTCCCACGAACCGATATCGAGCGAGAGGAAGTTTCTCTCCGGATCGAATCTCCGGCTGCTGCGCTTCGGATAGCGGATGGCGAACGGGCGGGCGTTCTGATCCATGGCGGTCTGCAGCAGGTCGCACAGCTCGTTCCCGTCCTTCGGCGCCGCCACGATCATGTTCGGCACGGCTCTCAGATAGGTCAGGTCGAACACGCCGTGGTGCGTCGGGCCGTCGGCTCCGACCAGGCCAGCCCGGTCCAGGCAGAACGTGACCGGAAGGCTCTGCACGCCGATGTCGTGAATGATCTGATCGTACGCCCGTTGCAGGAAAGTCGAGTAGATCGCGGCGACGGGCCGCATCCCGGAGATCGCCAGACCTCCGGCGAATGTGACCCCGAACGCTTCGGCGATCCCGACGTCGAAGAAACGGTCCGGGTGCCGCTCCTTGAACTTCACGAGCCCCGTCCCGTCGGCCATGGCGGCGGTGATCGCAACGACCTTGTCGCTCTGGTCGGCCATGCGGTTCATGGCGTGGACGAAGACCTTGTTGTAGTCCGGGGCGGCCGGCGCCGTACCCGATTTGGCCATCACGCCCGAAGCGGGATCGAACGCCGGGACACCGTGAAACACGCAGGAATTCGCCTCGGCGTGAGGATACCCTTTTCCTTTCTTCGTAATGACGTGCAGGAGCCGAGGTCCCTTGACGGTCTTGAGATTGCGCAGAATGGAAATCAGCTCGGGCAGGTTGTGACCATCGATCGGCCCGAAATACTGAAACCCGAGCGCCTGGAACAGGCCACCCGGCACCACGACCTCTTTCAGGCTTCGCTCCATCCTCTTGGCGAGCTCCTCCGCCTCCTCACCCAGCGGCATCTTGCGGATGATGGAGCGCACCTCGTCCTTGAGACGGTTGTAGTAACGGCTCGACGTGATGGTCGTGAGGTACTTCGAGATGGCCCCCACGTTTGGAGAGATCGACATCTCGTTGTCGTTCAGGATGACAAGGATGTCCCGTCCCGAATGCCCGGCGTTGTTCAACCCCTCGTAGGCCAAACCACCGGTCATCGCCCCATCACCGGTGACGGTGACGACGTGGTAGTCCTCGCGGGAGAGGTCGCGTGCGACGACCATCCCCATCGCCGCCGCAATCGAAGTACTGGCGTGTGCGACACCGAACGCATCGTAGGGGGACTCGGCGGGGCTGACGAAGCCCGACAGCCCCCCGTACTGGCGCAGGGTCGGAAGTTGATCCCTGCGGCCGGTCAGCACCTTGTGCCCGTAAGCCTGGTGGCCGACATCCCAGACGATTCGATCCCGGGGTGCGTCGAAGACGGCATGCAGCGCGATGGTCAGCTCGACCGCGCCGAGGCTGGGAGCGAGATGTCCGCCGGTCTTGGAGACGACGTCGATGATGTACTGCCGCAGCTCGCCGGCCAACCGCTCGAGCTGGCTCTCCGAAAGCGTCTTCAGATCAGCCGGCGATTCGATCGTCGCGAGCAGCGAGCCAACAGCCTCCGCCCTGGCCTCCGGAGCAGTCTTGTCACCCGCCAGATTCCCCCGTCTCAGGAGCGGAATGCTCATCTTTCCGGTGATCGCCTCTGACATTGGATACCTCGCCAAGGTTTTCGGAAGGAAACGCTCGATCCTGTGAGAACCCGCATGCCCCGTTGCGACATGGCCGTTTATTCTAGCCCCCGCTTTCCGCAGGGGTCAAGCGTCTGGCCGCGGCAGGGGTCCGCCCGGACGCCCGGAACGCCTGTGCTATAGTGCGCCGCCCCGGAGACCGCCCCCCGATGATCCCGCTCAAGGACGACATCCCCGCACGCAGCGCCCCGATTGTGACGGTCGGCCTGATCGTCGTCAACCTGGCTGCCTCGATCTACACGCTGCTCCTCGCTCCGGAATTACGTGAGGAGTTCATTTACGGGATGGCCGTGATTCCCCTCGAGATCGTCCATCTCGATCCCTTCACCATCGACCAGGCGCTCTACAACGGGATGACTCTGTTCACCTCGATGTTCCTGCACGGCGGGCCGCTCCACCTGATCAGCAACATGTTGTACCTCTGGATCTTCGGGAACAATGTCGAGGACACGATGGGGCACGGTCGATTCGTTCTGTTCTACCTGCTGTGCGGACTATGCGCCACCGTCGCGCAGATCGCTGCGGGGCCCGACTCGACGACCCCGATGATCGGCGCCAGCGGGGCGATCGCGGGGGTCCTCGGCGCCTACATCGTCCTCTTCCCGACGGCGCGCGTGCTGACCCTGCTGATCCTGGTCGTTATTGTCCGGATTGTGCGCATCCCGGCGCTGATACTCCTCGGCATCTGGCTGCTCATCCAGTTGATTCAGGCCGGGGGACTCGAATCGTCGGGCGTGGCGTGGTTCGCGCATATTGGCGGATTCGCAGCGGGCCTGGCACTCATCGTCCCGTTCCGACGCAGGAAGCCCCGCCACCGTCTCTTTTAGTATGCCGTCCCTGAAATCGTGTTCACGCCGAGGCTGTTGCGGCAGCCGGCTCGCACGGCGCGAGGAGGAGGAATATCGGGAATATTAAACCGGACGAGCAACGTGGCGAGCCGGGATGTCGCAGCGGCCGAATGCGGCATGATTTCGGGGATGGGACTCTGGCGCGAAGTTCAGAGACAGAGACCGACCTTCACGAGCGCTTCACGCACCCGATCGCGAAGAAGTTCAATGGTGCCGTCGTTGATGATCTTGACGTCGGCGAGGCCGAACGTCGCTCGCAGTTGCTGCCCCGCCTCGGTGGTGGAGTTCTCGCGGCGCTCCTTCTCCGCAAACTCCTCGATGGTCGCGCCGTCCCCCAGGCGTCCGCGCCGCAGCGATCGC
>JAPUIN010000406.1 GCA_027297005.1 Acidobacteriota bacterium | reverse complement strand
CGAAGTACTGCCCGGAATGGCCGGCGGCTTCGTATCCTATCTCCTGCTGAGATACCGCGGACGGACGGGAACCGGTGCGGACATGACCCCGGCCATCTCCCGGCTTGAGGAACCGAACGCGCCATGAGGATGACGACGCGGAATCGCGGGAGGCGTGATGGCTGAATCAATTCTGGAAAGATTACGGAAGGGAGTGGTTCTGGGGGACGGCGGGTATCTTCTGGAACTCGAGAGGCGCGGCGTGACCCGGGCCGGACCGTTCACTCCCGAGGCGGTGCTGGAGCAGCCCGATGCGGTGCTGCAACTGCATCGCGAATTCCTGTTTGCCGGCGCCGAGGTGCTTCAGGCCTTTGCCTTTTACGGTTCCCGCGAAAAGCTCTCGACGGTCGGCTTCTCGGATCGGGTGGAGCAGTTGAATCGTAACGCGGTCCGGCTCGCCCGCCGGGTCGCAGGACAGGAAACGCTGGTGGCGGCCAACCTTTCTCCCACCTGGAAGTGGACTGAATCCCCCAAGACCGCCTCGAGGCTGTTCGACGAACAGATCACCTGGCAGACGGAGGAGGGGGTCGATTTCATCATCGGGGAGACGTTTTTCCACCTCGGTGAGGCGCGGCTCTGCCTCGAACGTGTGAAGGCGCTCACGAAACTCCCCGTCATGATCACCCTCACCTTTCGCGCCGAGCCGAAGACCGAAGACGGCGTGTCTGTCGCCGAATGTATGAAGACGCTCGCCGGCGAAGGGGCCGACATCGTAGGCATCAACTGCATGCGCGATCCAGCGCGCAGCTACGGGCTGATCGACGAGGCGCGGCGGGCCACGCACGCCCCGCTGGCGGCGCAGCCGGTCGCCTATCGATGCACCGGGGACGTCCCGTGGTTCAGCGGCACGCCCGCCTTCCCGGACAGGCTCGAGCCGCTGCAGTTGACGCGCTACGAGATGGGCGAATTCGCCCGTCGCGCCCGCGACATGGGAGTCAACTACATCGGCGGCTGCTGCGGTGTTCTCGCGATTCACCTCCGCGAAATGGCGCGCGCCCTCGGGAAACGGCCGCAGGAGGGCGGTCCGTGGGAGCCCGACTACGATCGACCGATGAGCGAGACCGAATTCAGCCGGCGCCGGCCCGGGGAGAAATGAGCGGCGACCGGTCGCCTGATCACCCGGATCGCGCGCGGTTCACGAAACGCGACCGCTGATCGCGCACGGCGCATTTCCCCCATCGATGCCACCGGCGCAGTGAACGGCCCGGCGTGCGGTTTGCCTCGACCCCCACTCTGGCTTAAAGTGCGTGACATATGACCCTCCGTAGCAAGCTCGCCCTGGCCCTGACCTTATCGGCCCTGCTGCCGCTGGGTGTCGCGGTCGGCCTGCCGATGCTGCAGGCCGAGCGACGCGCACAGGAGGACGCTTCGCGGCGACTGGAGAGCACGCGGCGGCAGGCGGCGATCCTCATTCAGCGCCAGCGCGAGGACGCGGTGCGGCGCGTGGAGCGGGTCGCGGCGGAGCTGTCGGTGAACCTATCCGCGCGCCAGCCTCTTCTGCAGGGCCCGGCGCCCGAAGCCCATTCAGTCACCCGCTCGCTGGCCGAGCGCCACGGCCTCGATCACCTGGAGTTCCGCAACCGGCGCGGTTTGGTGCTGGCGATCGAGCAGGCGGTCGTCGACGCGGGCGAGGGGATCGCACTGGAGTCGCCCGGTAGGATCGATGAGGGGGGCACCCTCCTGCCTTACATCTCTTCCGACGGCGAGCCGGGGCCCCGTGTCGCCTACTTCGCGCGGCGGACCATCACGATCGGCCGCGACACGCTCGTGCTCATCGGGGGCAGGCTCGTGGGGCGCGAGCTGGTCACCGGGATCGGCGAGATCACGGGGCAGCCCGCCGCGCTGTTGAACGGTTCGGGAAGTGTGATCGAGGCCGACGCTCACTCCGGCGAGCGCGGTCCCCGGATCACCCGCGACGTGCCGCTCGGGCATGGCAAGTGGCGGGTTCGCATCTCGGTGCCGGCCGGCGATGCGCGCGAGGTACGTCGTGAGCTGTTCGTCACCTTCGCAGGAGTCGCCCCGTTCGCCATCGCCAGCGCGGTGATCGTCGGGACGCTGCTGGCGGCCGGCATCTCAAGCCCGATCCGTACCCTCGCGAGCCGCGCCGAGAGGATCGCCGCCGAACGGGCCGGCGGTCCGCTCTCCCTGATGCACGACACCAACGAGGTCCGCCGTCTCGACCAGTCGTTCGACCAGATGCTCGATGCGCTCTCGCAGAGCGAGCGGCAGCGCGGTGCCGCGGAGCGGATCGCGGCCTGGCAGGACGTGGCCCGGCGAATCGCCCACGAGGTGAAAAACCCCCTCTCCCCCATCAAGGTGGCCGTAGAGAACATCCGGAGAACGCGCGAGAAGGCACCGCAGGATCTCGACCGCTCGCTGCAGGAGGAGACCGGGGTCATCCTTGAAGAGGTCGAGAGCCTGCGCCGCCTGGTCGAGGAGTTTTCAATGTTCTCACGGTTACCGCGACCCGTGCCGGTCTCCTGCGATCTGCGCCAGACCGTCCAGGGAGCGCTGGCGCTGTTCGCGCCCCGTATCGCGTCCTCTTCGGTCCGCGTCGAAGTGAAGGACGAGGGGTTCCCCGAGCGGGTGACCGCCGACCCGGACCAGATCGGCCGGGCACTCAAGAACATTCTGACCAACGCCTTCGATTCGATGGACGCCCTGGGACCCGATGGCGATCGTCGTCTGGAGATCACACTGCGCCGGATCGTAAGCGTGCGCGGCGGCATCCGCACACCGTTCGCCGAGATCGAGATCCGTGACAGCGGCATCGGCCTCGATGCGGACGCTCAGCGCCGCATTTTCGAGCCGTACTACACGACGCGATCCGAGCGCGGCGGGACCGGTCTCGGGATGGCGATCGCCTATCGCATCATCGTCGATCATAACGGACGCATTCAAGCGACGGGGTCACCGGGACGGGGGGCGACGCTGACCGTCCGTCTTCCGATCGACGATCCGCCGACCGGCCAGGCCTGACCGGAGGCGCGCGGAGACCACCATGCCGACCATTCTGATCGTCGACGACGAGAAAAACATCCGGGCGACGCTGACGCGCAGCCTGCGACTCGAGGGGTACGGGACCGTCGAGGCGGCGAACGGCGTGCAGGCGCTGGAGCGGATTGCAGAGGACACGATCGATCTGATCATCCTGGATCTGCAGATGCCGATCCTCGACGGCCTCGCGTTCCTGGAGAAGATGGCGTCGTCCGGGCGACGCGTGCCGACACTGATTCTCACCGCGCACGGGACAATCGAAAAGGCGGTGCGCGCCGTGCGGCTCGGTGCCCTCGACTTTATCGAAAAGCCGCCCGCGGTTGAGCGGCTGCTCGTCGCCGTCGCCAATGCGCTGAAGGTCGAGCGCCTCGAGACCGAGAACCGGCGGCTGACGGCAGAGGCGGGGCTGGACGGGCGGATCCTCGGCGACTCATCGCCGATGCGGGAGCTGGACGGGATCATCCGGAAGGTCGCCCCGACCGACGCCGGTGTCCTTCTGCTCGGCGAGAACGGCACCGGCAAGGAGCTGATCGCGCGGGCGCTCCACAAGGCGAGCGGGCGCAGCGGACGGGCGATGGTCACCGTCAACTGCGCCGCCATTCCGGAGACGCTGTTCGAGAGCGAGCTGTTCGGCCACGTGCGGGGCGCCTTCACCGGCGCGCACCAGAGCCGGCGCGGACGCTTCCGTGAGGCGGACGGGGGAACGCTGTTCCTCGACGAGGTCGGCGAGATCCCGATACCGATGCAGCCGAAGATGTTGCGGGCTCTCGAGACCGGAGAGATCGAGCGCGTCGGTGGCACCGGCCAGGAAAAGGTCGACGTGCGTGTGATCGCCGCCACGAACCGAAACCTCGAGGAGGAAGTCGCGGCCGGCCACTTCCGGCAGGATCTTTACTACCGGCTGCTCGTCGTCCCCGTGCGCGTCCCACCGCTGCGCGAGCGCGTGAAGGACATCCCCCTCCTCGCCCGGCACTTTCTGGAGGACGCCTGCCGGAGAAACCGGATCCGCCCCAGGCAGCTGGCCGACGACGCGCTGTCCGAGCTCGAGCGCCACGCCTGGCCGGGGAACGTGCGCGAGCTCAAGAACACCATGGAGCGCGTCGCGATCCTCGCCGTCGAGCCGATGGTCCGGTCCGCTCACCTGCAATTCCTTCACGGAGCGTACGGCATCGCCACCGGCGATCGGGGCCGGAACGTTATCGTGAACGATACGCCGGGTGGAGGCGCCTCGAATGCCGCCGCCACGCCGGACCTCGCCGGACAGCTGCGGCAGCACGAACGGCACCTGGTCCTCGCTGCCCTCGAGCGCAACCGGTGGCGCATGGCGAAGACTGCCCGTGAGCTCAACCTCGAACGCAGTCATCTCTACAAAAAGATGAAGGCGCTCGGCATCGAACGTCCCGCCGACGACTGACCCCCAATCGCCGGATCGCCTGTGTCCGGGCGCACACGAAACGGGCCGCCGGACCACACCCCCGCTGACACGGAGACCCCGCCTGACACCGGGATCCGCCGAATCGCGCCGGAATCGGCACCTGCGCGGCTGGCATCCGTTTCGCTTTAGAGAGCGATCGATCCGGGCACCCGCCGGCGACATCGATCCTCGTGGCGGGATTCTCTCCGGACGCAATGAGGTGAGTGATGAGGTTCAAGAACTCAGAACTGGGCTGGAGCCGTGCGCCGGTCGTGCTAGGCGTCCTGGCGCTCGCCGGATTGATCTGGGCGTGCGGCGGGACCGGAAGCGTCGGGAATCGCGGGTCCGGCACGACGTCGATGACGAAGAAGAGCAACGTCGACCATCGCACGACCACCGGCTCGCAACCGATGACGCTTGCCCGGTCGGCAAGCACCACTTCATCGGAAAGCACCTCCCCGCAGGATGGCGGCTCGATCCCCTACGGGCCGCCGTCCTATTTCTCCGATAGCACGACCGAGGTGACATCGGAGTCGACGATCGTTCCCCCGAGTCCGGAGGATGCGAAGACCGCCTGGCAGGAAGGACTCGACCTCTTCCAAAGCAGGGATTACGAGGACGCGGCGACGAAGTTCGAGATCGTAGCGCGCGGGCGCGAGGAGGTCGTCGATGTGCACTACCTCCTCGGGCTGTCCCTGTGGAATGCGGGCCGGCACGATGAGGCCGACACGGCGATGACCCGCGCTTCCTCACTCGATCCCGATTCCGCCCGTATCTGGACGAACCTCGCCCGCATCCGTCTCGACCGCAACGACCCGGCCGGTGCGTTGCTGGCGATCGAACAGTCACTGGCGACCGAACCTGATTCGGCCAACGCTCTGCACCAGAAAGGTCGCGCTCTGTTCGGCCTTGATCGGGGTGGCGAGGCGATCGCGACTCTGTCGAGCGCCCGTTCGCTCGAGCCGCAGAACGGCTACATCGCCAACACCCTCGGCTGGGTCCTGATCCAGATGGATCGGCCCGACGAGGCGGTGGGCCACCTGGAGGAGGCACGCGACGCACTGCCAACGGTTGCTTTCGTGCGCAACAACCTGGGCGTCGTGTACGAGAGGCTCGGCCGGACAGAGAGCGCCTACGAGGAGTATCGCGCCGCCGTCGAGACAGGTGACGCGGAAGGAAAGGCGTCGGTCAGCATCGCCCGCATCGAGCCGTTCGTCGAGCGGATCCTCGCGCAGCGCGGCGAGGTCCTTCCTCCGCCGGCGACCGTGCAGGGTGACGCCCCGCCGACCCCGGTCGACACCCCGGTCTCCGGCCGGGAGACTGTGGTCCTCAACATTCCTGAGTCCCTGGAGAACGAGACCGGCGGGACGGACGACCCCGGCACGAACGACGACTCCGGCACTCAGTAGCCCCCCAAGGAGGGGGCCCGCCCACGAGCGTGCTCCCTCCCCTCACGGCGCGGAGCCGGCCGACATGGCGACTGGCTCCGCGCCGTTCCTTTCATGGTGTACGCGTCGGACTCGGCCCGGGCAGACAATCGACGACGATCCGCCAGGGGCTTCTCAGGATGCCGGAGAACGGGTAGCAGGTGACCAGCGTCAGGCGCCTCCCGGGTGATGGGTCAAGGACGCTGACCTCTTCCTTCGGAACGATCCGGCTGCCCGACACCGTGCAGATTTCCACCGCCGCGTGCGTCCGGACACGGATGAGATCCCCCCGCCGCAGGTCCTGCAGGAATGCGGCCCAGGTGTCGCGGTGTCCGGCGATGCCGCTGTTCCCCGGCGCGCCGGGCGCAGCCGTCCCGCTGATGTGGCCCAGGCCGAAGGCGAGAGAACTGCCGGAAGCGTTGCTGAGGATCGATCGGCTGACGCCAAGCCGCGGAACCTCCAGACGCGCGATCGGGTGGGTGTCGGCCCACGGCCAGGGGGGATGCGGCAGGCCGTCCTCGAGGTGACGCGCGAAGGCCCGATCGATCAGGACGGCGGCGAGCGCCGCCTTGGCTCCGAGGTATCCCCTTCCACCCACGAGCGAGAGCCCGGCGCCGACGAGTACGAGCGGCATGATGAGAAGCGCCCGCCGGCAGAGCCGGATCATCATGCTCACGCTTTGAGGTGAACGCGGATCAGGCTCATCAATAGACCGAGCGCGATCAGCAGGAGACCGGAGAGAAGCATCAGCGGGCCGAGCGTCCCCCCCGATGGCAGCTGTCCGAGGAGCCGAGAGCCGTGGGGCAGCCCCCCCGCCACCGGAAGCGACGTCCAGGTCCCATCGGCCGAGGGCTGCTGCTCGACCGCCACCAGACTGGTGAAGCGGGTGACGAGGTTGAAAGGAGAGGCGACGTCGATCACGCTTTTCCTGATCGTTTCGAGCTCTGCACCCCGATAGAGTTCATCCATGTACGTCTCGACCCGGGCACGTGCCCAGCGCGTCCCGATCCCCGAGCCCCGCTCCGCACCGGCCACGATCGGCAGTTCGACCCGGATCTGCCCATCCGCGAGACGGCCGGTCAGGATCGCCCTCGTATCCACCGCGCCGGGATCGAACCGCAACGAGACGAGCAGCGGCTCGCCAGCGTGCAGGTCGGGGAGCGTCTCGGGATGAACCGATCTGGGAGTCGTCCCTTCCCAGGTCAGCTCGATATCGGTCATCACGGGTCGATCGATCCGCCCCAGGAATGCCGCCATCCGTTCCTCGACCTTGTGAAGGCTCGCAATAATCTCGAACGTTCCCCGACCAAACCGGGCGAGGCGGCGCATGAAGAATCGGTTAGGAGCCGATCCGATCCCGATTAGATGCATCCGCGATCGGCCGAGCCGGCGGGTCACCTCCAAAAAGACGTTCCCCTCGTTCTCCACCGCGCCGTCCGTGATCAGCACGATCCGCTGCACCGGCCACGGGTCTGCCCCGGCCATCAAAGCCATTCCACGCAAGAGCGCGGGAAGGATCCGGGTCCCCCTCCCGGTCTCCAGCCTCCCCACAAACCGACGCGCCTGCTCGAGCTCCGTGAAGCGCGCCGGGACGAAATGATCGCTGAAGGCGGTGCTGCTATCGTTGAATGCAATGATGTTGAAGGTGTCGCCGGAGCGCAGGCTGTCGAGCGCCGTCCGGAGCGCGCGCTTCGCCTGATGGATCGAGGTTCCGGACATCGAACCGGAGATATCGAGGATGAACATCGTCTGAGTCGGCAGGCCGTATCCCGGCTGCGCGCCGTCGTCCGGAGGGATCAGCATCGCGAGGGCGTAGCGTCCCTCGGGTCGATCCTCGACGAAGACAGCGCCGCCGGGAGTGTCTCCTCTCTTCACTTCCCAGCGCAGAACGAAATCCCGATCGGCGACCACCGTTCCACCCTCGAGGGTCACCCGGCGCCGCGCGCCCTCTTCGTCGATCCGGATCGGGTGGGAGTCCGAACGAATCGACCCCAGCGGGAGGCCATTCTCGATCAGCACCTCAATCGTGGCGCTCGGCCGACCGGATGCCCAGGCCGGCAGGAATAGCGCATCACCGGTCGGCGTCGTCGGCCGTTCGAGAACCTCCGGGGAGTAGCGTGGCGTGAAGGTCAGTGGAAAGTGCAACCCGAGAACCCCGTCAACATAATCGAGCTCCTCGACGTATTCGAGCCTGACGTGGACCGATTCGCCCGGCAGGATGTTCGCGACCGCGCTCTGGAAAAGGTTCGGCCGCGCCTGATCGAGAAGCGCCGCCTTCTTCCCCTCACTGCGCGCCTTCGCATAAGTAGCCTTCGCCTGTTCCTTTTCCTGGAGCACCGCGACGATACGCCGCTCCCCGATTCGCATCTCGAGGGCATCGACGGCCGCCTTTTCGGGCAGGGGGAAGACGTAAACCGCCTCGATCACCTCCGGCGCCGGGTTGGTGAAGGTCTGGGTGACGACGCCACGGACCATGATGCCGGTCACCCTCAGGGAGACCCGGATGTCCATGACCGGCAGCGGCACGAAGCCGGAAGGGCTCTTCCACAGCAACTCACCCGCACCGACGCCGGACGGGGTCACGGTTCCTACCGGTGCGGCGATGGCGTGTGGCTGCAGAAGCGCTGTGATCGCGAGTATCTGCGCGAGCACGGCCACGACGGGCGTAGTTCTCAGGATGCTTCTGAATTCGGGTCGGTTCATAGCGGGAACCTCCTTTGCATGATCGGCAAAGGCAGGATCCGTACCAGCGGCCACGACCCGGATTCAGGGCATTGCGATGGAAGTGTGTCGGATCGGGCGTGGGCGACGTGACACAGTGAGTGTCGCGCCGGACACGGGCGGGTGTCTCTTCAGGCCGACGGTCCTGCGGTCGACGAGCCGGTATTGAGACGCGCGAGTGAGATCCGACCGTCGGGGTTCTCGTACAGCCAGATCGTCATGTTCTTGCGGGCCGACGGCCAGTCAGCGTCAGTCATCGCGTACCACGCGGTGTCGCGGTTGTGCCCCTTGACGATCATGTGGTTTCGGAAGATCCCCTCGAACGCGAACCCGAGGCGGAGCGCTGCGGCCCGTGACCGGCCGTTGAGCGCATCGCATTTCCATTCCACGCGCCGATAGCCAAGATCCTCGAACGCGTGGCGGAGCATGAGCAGAGCCGCCTCTGTGTTCGCCTTCGTCCGCTGGGACGCCGATCCATACCAGATGTTGCCGACCTCGAGCCTGCGCATCTCCGGAACGATGTTCAGGAAACTCACCATTCCGATCGGCCGATCCCGTTGCGACTCGTGGACGGTGAAGAAAAGCGGATCAGCCGAGCGCTCCTTTTCCTGGAGCCAGCGCCGCATCTCCTCCTCGGCCGCGAACGGACCGTCCAACATGTAGGTCCATAGACTCTCGATCTCGTTGTTCCCGTGGGATACAGCGAACAGGCCGGCGGCGTCGGCCGCGGCGTCGAGCGGCGCCAGCGAGACGAACTTTTCGGTCAGGACCACCCGGCGCGGGCAGCCACACGTCACCGGCTCGACCGAATCTCCCACTGGAAGTGGATCACGCGCCATCATTGCACTCCCGGCCTCCGTTCCATCGGACGGCGTCCACCATGGGGATACTGAGGCCTCGCCTTATGATATCCGTCCGGTCCAGATATGATAGGGCCTTCATGGGCCGGGGGTTTCGAGGGAACCGGGTGCCGACACTTCATGAAGAGCAGAGCTGGCTGAACACCGCATCGCTGATCGTTCTGGCCGCCGTGGCGATCGCCGTTGCCC